>NZ_JBPKJK010000104.1:0-31842 GCF_051756985.1 Saccharothrix sabaoui | reverse complement strand
CGCATGGCGTGCTGCACCAGCGTGATCAGCGTCTGCTTCGTGGACTGCCGGTTGCGCGCGTCGCAGGGGACGATCGGCACCGACTGGTCGATCGTCAGCGCCTCCCGGATGTCCTCGATGCGGTGGTGCAGCAGGCCGTCGAAGCAGTTCACGCCCACCACGTACGGCAGTTCGCGGTCCTCGAAGAAGTCGATCGAGGCGAACGCGTCGGACAGCCTGCGGGTGTCGACCAGCACGACCGCGCCGATGGCGCCCCGCACCAGGTCGTCCCACATGAACCAGAAGCGGTGCTGGCCGGGGGTGCCGAACAGGTAGAGGATCAGGTCGCTGTCGAGCGAGACGCGGCCGAAGTCCATGGCCACCGTGGTGGTCATCTTGTTCGGCGTGCTCGACAGGTCGTCCACGCCGACGCTGGCCTCGGTCATCACCGCCTCGGTGGTCAGCGGCACGATCTCCGACACCGAGCCGACGAAGGTCGTCTTGCCGACACCGAACCCGCCCGCCACCACGATCTTGGTCGACGTGACGGACAGGCTCGCCGCCGGGGGTGACCCCGGCTGCCCGGGAGCGCGACCGCTCATGTTGCTCTGCTTTCCCTAGTAGTAGGACGATCGCCGGGTGGGGCTCAGTTGCGCATCGCGACGTGGAGCTGCGACCGGATCTCCGGGGTCAGCTGGATGCCGACCCGTTCGACCAGTCGCGTCATGGCGTAGCCGATGAGGCCGATGTCGCAGTTGGGGGCGGCCAGCACGGCCAGGCAGGACCCGTCGCTGATGGACATGAGGAACAGGTAGCCCCGTTCCATCTCCACGACGGTCTGCTTGACGTCACCGGCCTCGAAGCAGCGCGCGGCCCCGAGGTTCAGGCTGACCAGCCCCGACGAGACGGCCGCGAGCTGCTCGGCGCGGTCGACCGGGAGGCGGTCCGAGGACGCGAGCAACAGGCCGTCCGCCGAGACGACGATGGCGTGCGCCACGCCCGCGACCCGGCTGACGAAGTCGTCGACCAGCCAACTGAAGTTGTCCAGTTCTTCGGCTGCGGAGGTCACTTCTGCTCCTTGTTGTCTGCGTTGCCGAACGACAAGCCCTCCCAGGGCATCCCGGCTTCGTCGCCGGACTCGCGACCCAGCTGCACACCTCGCTGGTAGGTCGCGAAGCGCTGCCGCAACCGGTCCGCGGACCGGCGCGACAGCGCGGTCGCCACACCGGTGGACGCGGAGCCGTTCGCCGACGGCTGGGCCGCCGGGGACGATGCCCGGGGGGAGGGCGCGGTGAGCGATCCGGGCACCAAACGCGCCTTGGGGACGCGCTTGGGCAGACCCGCGGTGGTGGTGTCGTCCACGGGAGCCTTCAGGGTGTTGGTGGCCGTCGACCACCCGTCGTCCGCCGCGCCCCAGCCCGGGGTGCCCGACGTGGGGATCGCCGACGGCGCGGGCTCGCGCTTGGGCAGACCCGCGGGCGTGGAGCCCTTCGGGGCGGGCGGGACGGGCTTGGCGATGGGCGCGGGGGCGCGGTCGACGTCGGCCGGGTCCACGCGCTGGGCGTAGACGGTCCTCTCCGACGCGCCGCCGTCCCCGTCGCCGACCAGGTCCACCCGGTCGGCGAACATCGTCTTCTCGGCCGCGGTCTCCGGCGGCGCGGCGTGCCCGCCGTCGTGACCGCCGTCGCGGCCACCGCTGTGGCCGCCGTTGAGGTCGCCCTGGACGTGCACGGGCGCGTCGGCGGCCTCGCCGCCCTGGAACCAGCGCGACAGGACGTCCTCGTAGATCGGCAGGCGCTGGGTCGAGGCGTCGTCCTCCTCGATCACCGGCGGCGGGGGCGGGGGCGCGGAGGCGGACCGGGGCGCACCGGGCGGGTAGGAGTAGTCGGGCACGCCCTCGCCGGGCGGCGGGACCGTCTCGGTGACCGTCGCGGTGAACAGGTCGGACGTGGGCGTCCGCTCCACCTCGAAGAAGCCGTTGGGTTCGGCGGTGTGCGTCTGCACCACCGGGAACGGCGCGGGCGTCGCGTCCGGCGGGGCGTACCCGTCGGGTGCGGCGTCCGGCGTCCACTTGGGCACGCCGGCGAGCACGCCGACACCGCTGGTCTCGACGTCCGGGTTGGCCTGGCGCGCGGGCAGTGCCAGCGGCGCGGGCTTCGCGGCGATGGGTTCGGGTCCCCGGTGCAGCAGGCCGACCGGGAGGACGACCTGGGCCGTGACCCCACCCTCTATGTCGTCGTTGTTGCTCAGCGTGACCCGGATCTCGTGGCGCTTGGCCAGCTGGCCGACCACGTACAGGCCCATCTCGCGGGCCACCGACACGTCGACCTCGGGCGGGTCGGCGAGCTTGGTGTTGGCCTCGACGATGTCCTGCTCCTGCATGCCGACGCCGCGGTCGTGGATGCGGATGGACACCTCGCCGCGGCGGGTCTCGATCGCCCGCACCGTGACCTTGGTGGTGGGCTTGGAGAACGCGGTCGCGTTGTCGAGCAGCTCGGCGATGAGGTGCGCGAGGTCGTTGACCACGCGGCCCTGCACGCGCATCTCGGGCGCGGGCGCGATCTGGATGCGGGCGTACTTCTCGACCTCGGACACCGCGGCGCCGAGCACCTCGGAGATCGGCACGGGCCGGGTGACGCGGCGGTTGACCGTGGTGCCGGAGAGCACCAGCAGGTTCTCGCTGTTGCGGCGCATCTGGGTCGCCAGGTGGTCCAGCTCGAAGAGGCTGGCCAGCTGGTCGGGGTCCTGCTCGTCCTGCTCCAGCCGGTCGATCACGGTGATCTGCCGCTCGACGAGCGCCTGCGAGCGCCGCGAGAGGTTGATGAACATGTCGTTGACGTTCGCGCGCAGCGCCACCTGCTCGACGGCGAGGCGGACGGCCTCGCGCTGCACGGCGTCGAACGCGCGGGCCACCTGGCCGACCTCTTCGGTGGTGTGGATCGGCACCGGCACCAGCGCCTCCTCCGCGGCGCGTTCCGGGTCGCGGTGCGTCCGGATGCGCTTGATCGCGTCGGGCAGGCGGTTGCGGGCCACGTCGAGCGCCGTGCGGCGCAGGACGCGCAGCGGCGTCAGCATCGAGCGGGCGACGAAGGCCATGAGGGCGAACGCGATGACCAGGGCGACGGCGACCAGCGCCGCGTCGCGCCAGGCGGCCGCGCGGGCCGTCTCGGTCGCCTCGATCGCGGCCCGGTCGGCCTGGCCCTCGATGTCGCGGGTGACGGTGCGCAGCAGCGCCGCGGTCTCCTCGCCGACGCGCATGACCTCCGCGTCGTTGATCGCGACCTCGTCGGACTCGCTCTGCTGCACCTGCGAGAGCTGCACGAGCCGGTTGCGACCGTCCACCGCGGGGCCGGACACGGTGTCCGACAGCAGCTGGCGGTTGTCCTGGCTCGCGACGCTCGCGAAGTCCGACAGCGCGGCGTCCAACCGGGACTGCGCGGCGCGCAGCGCGTTGAGCTGGCCGGGCGCGAACTCGCCGCGCTGCGCGGCGGACAGCATGATCGAGTTCTGCTGCGACAGCTGCTCCTTCGCGCTGTACAGCGCGAAGTTGGCGCCCGCGAGCGGTGTCAGCGTCCCGTCGCTGAGGCTGCTCGACGTCGCGCGGTGCACCTGCGCCAGCGTGGCCAGCACCTGGTTGTACGCGGTGTGGACCGAGATGTCGGGGTACCTGCTGTTGGACACCGTGTTGCGCAGGGCGAGCAGGCCGTCGAGGGACTGCAGCGCCTTGTCGTACGCCTGGTCCACCGCGGGGTCGACGCCGCTGGTCGTCGCCTGCACCTCGCGGAAGCGACCGACCTCGCTGTCGACCTTGCCGGAACGCGTGACGTACTCCCCGGCGCCTTCGCCGCGCCCGCCCGCCACGAACCACACCGCGGCGTCGCGCTCCAGCTGGAGCGCGTCGGAGACCGCGGCGGCCTGTGCGGACAGCTGGAGCTCCCGCTGGACCTTGCCGAACAGCTCGACGTCGTCGAGCTGTGTGTTCAGCCGCAGCCCCGCGAGGGTCAGCGTGCTCAGCGCGGGTACCAGGAGCACCACGGCGAGCTTGCTGCGCAGGCGCCAGTTCCGCAGGCGCCACCGGGACACACCCCGGTCGGCGGCGGGAACCGCGCCCGTGCTGGGACCCGAGTCGGGTGGCCCGCTCTCCGCGGCACCCGTGTCGAGTTGAATCCGCTCCGGATCTCTCCCGGAGGCGTGGTCGTCGTGACCGCGCACCGTCAGCACACTCCCCAGCCCCCCAGCCAGTGATGAAACAACACTTCTCTGCAAACCCGGGCGATCTTGGTGGAAAAAAGCCCGGAGTCATACCGCCGAACGGACGAGGTGTCCGGTAGTTGGCAAATCAACCATTGTCGCGCGGCCACGGCGGGACGCGCTAAACGATCGCTAACCGGTGTTCACAGCTATTTCACGCCTCGGACCCGAACGGGGAACACCCGAGGGGGAGCCCGACGACCGGGCTCCCCCCGCGGGGGTCAGCCCTCTGAGCTGACCAGCATCGGCTTGACGTCGAAGTCCTTCTCGAGCAGCCCGTAGGTTCGCATCAGGTTCGAGACCCGCTGCAACCGGGTGGCGTCGAGCGTCGTCGGGTACTCACCGAAGTGGACCAGACCAGCGGTTTCCTTGTCCACCTTGGCGTACTCCACCAGCAGCGGCTCGACCGTGGGGCGGTCGGCGGCGTCGCGCTGGCCCTTGGCCATGGCGCGCTGGAACGCCTTCACCGTGTTGGGGTTCTCCTTGGCGAACTTGCCGGTCGTGCCGTAGCCCGCGATCGGGATGCCGTCCGTGGGGCCGGACGCCGCGTCGAGCACGGTGATCTGGCCGCTGACCCGCTGCGCCTTGCTGATGAAGGGCTCCACCATGAAGGCGGCGTCGACGGTGCCGTTCTGCACCGCGGCCTCCATGTCGGGGAACGGGAACTCCTTGAACGTCACCTTGGACACGTCCACGTTGTTGGCTTCCAACGTGGCCTTCGCGGTCAGCTCGGCGATGTTCTTGAAGGTGTTGATCGCGATCGTCTTGCCCTCGAGGTCCTTGGGGGACTTCACGGCCGAGTCCGACTTGGACAGGATCAGGAACATCTCGGGCTTGGCCTGGTAGCCGTCGCTGACCAGCTTGAGGCCGTCGACGCCCTTCGCGGCGCCCTTGGACTCGGCGAGGAAGAACGAGACCCAGTTGCCGAAGGTGATGTCCAGCGAGCCGTCGATCAGGCCCGGGATGGCCGCGGCGCCACCCTGGATGGTCTTGACCTCGACCTCCAGGCCCTCATCCTGGAAGTAGCGCTTCTGGATCGCGACGTGGACGGACGCGACGTCGAGGACGGGGATCAGGCCAAGGGTGATCTTGGCCTTCTCGACCTTGCCCGGAGCTGCGGCCTCGGTGGGCTTGTCCTCGCTGCCGCTGCTGCCGCCGAGCGCGCCACAGGCGGACACGGAGGCGAGCAGGGTGACGGCGGACAGAACACCGAAGATCCTTCGAGCCGAGAGGCCGACTCTTCGAGTCATGGGGGGCATCTCCTGTTGGAGTGACGACTTTGCGGGGGCAGGATGCACGATCGACGGGGACGTCGTTGAACCACTCAAAGTGATCTGAGCGGTTCGGCATGACCCGGTCGACCGACACTCGAAGGCTGATCCACTACCTTCGGTGAGCATCTTTGCACAGGCTGTCCAGAGGTTGGGGAGTGCAGTGAGTGATCTTGACCCGGAATGGGCCGTACAGAGCAACCGGCGTGCCGTGGGCATCGTCGGCGCGGGCCCGGCGGGATTGACCTTGGGGAACCTCCTGCACGAGGCGGGAATTCCCTGCGTTGTGCTGGAAAAAGGCACCCGCGAGTACATCGAGGCCAGGCCCCGCGCCGGGGTCCTGGAGCACCGCGCGGTGCAGATGTTGACCGAGCACGGGCTGGCCGACCGGTTGCTCCGAGAGGCCGATCGGCACGGCGCCTGCGAATTCCGCGTGAACGGGCATGCGCACGAGGTGGACTACTCCACCCTGTACGACGGCCAGACGCACTACATCTACCCGCAGCAGGAAGTCGTGCGGGACCTCGTCCGGCATTACGCGGACGAGCGCGGCGGCGAGGTCCGCTGGTCGGTCCGGGACGTCGAACTGCACGACGTCGAGAGCCCGGAACCGTCCCTGACCTGGACGAACGCCGACGGGACGCGGGAGCGGCTCGACTGCTCGTTCATCGCCGGCGCGGACGGGTTCCACGGCGTGAGCAGGCGGAGCATCCCGGCCGGGGCGGTCCAGGAGTTCAGCCACCAGCACGGCATCGAGTGGCTGAGCGTCCTGGCCGAGGCCCCGCCGTCCACCCACAAGGTGATTTACGCGCTTCACCCGGACGGATTCGCGGGGCACATGCTCCGCAGTTCCACCGTTTCGCGCTACTACCTCCAGGTCCCGGTGGACGACACCGTGGACAACTGGCCGGACGAGCGGGTGTGGGCGGAGCTGCACAAGCGGTTGGCGCTCAAGGACTCCGACTGGAAGCTGACCGAGGGCCCCATCGTCGAGAAGCGCATCCTGGACATGCGCAGCCACGTGGTGGAACCGATGAACCACGGCAACCTCTACCTGCTGGGGGACGCCGCGCACATCATCACGCCGGTGGGCGCCAAGGGGATGAACCTCGCCCTGCACGACGCCGAGGTGCTGGCGGGCGCCATCGCCTCCTACCACCGAACGGGGGACGACAGCGGCCTCCGTTCGTACTCCGAGGTGTGCCTGCGCAGGGTCTGGCGTGCGCAGGAGTTCTCCCAGTGGATGGTCTTCATGATCCACCGCTCGCCGGAGCCGTTCCTGAGCCGTTTGGGGCAGGCCCGGCTGGAGCACCTGATCGGCTCCAGGTCCTCCGCGGGGTACTTCGCGCAAAACTACGTGGGGCCCTGAGAAGAACGACCGTCGATTAGCGGCAGCGTCGCCGCACGATTCCGGAAAACCCGGCGGCGATAGCACCGCCCGTTCTCCGGGAGCACACCGGGAAGAGTCACCGACCGGAGTGCGGGAGGATCGCGAAAACTATTTCGCGACCGTTTCCCCGTCGCCCCGGCTGTTATTTCGCCCGCCCGGCGCCGACCCGCGCCGGATGTATTCGTCGCCTATTTTCGCCGTTCCGGCGGAAGCGACCGCCCCGCGCCCACCCGGCGCGGGCGCGCACCGCGGGTCGTCATGCACGAAACAATGGGTGGAACCCCACGCACAAACCACCCTGCGTGATCGCCGGGCCGTCGGCCGGCCAAACCGAATGATGTCGAATCGTTGTGAACGACCTCCGTCGAAATACCTCCGCCGGCTCGGCCGGAAATGACCGCCGAACCGCGCGGGAAAGCCGCGCACGACAACGGGCGACCCCCGGCGCGGCCTCTGAGAGGCCCTGTGCGCCGCGGATCGCCCGCCGCTGTGTGTCCCTACGCTACGCGAAGACTTTTCACGTCGTAGCGCGCTCCTCGGCCTCGACGCGCGACGCCTCGGCCCGCTCCGCCTCGGCCCACCTGGCGGCCTGCCCGTCGTCGGCGGTGCGGCGCGAGCGGATCACCCGCGAGGTCTTGCCGACGTTCAGCAGGCGCGCCACCTCCGCCCGCAGGGCGACGAACTCGTCGGACTCGCGGGTGGTGATCTGGTCGCGCTGCGCGGGCAGGTCGACCTTGAGGTCCGCCACCACCGACGCGGGCGAGGTCGACAGCACCAGGATGCGGTCGCCCAGGTAGACGCTCTCGTCGATGTCGTGCGTCACCACGAGGACCGTGGTGTCGTGCTCGGTGCGGACCTTGAGCAGCAGGTCCTCCAGCTCGAACCGGGTCTGCGCGTCCACCGAGGCGAACGGCTCGTCCATCAGCAGCAGGGCCGGCCGGTAGGCCAGGGCGCGGGCGATGGCCACGCGCTGCTGCATGCCGCCGGACAGCTGCCACGGGTACTTGCGCTGGGCGCCGGACAGGCCGACCCACTCCAGGGCCTCGGCCGCGCGGGCCTTGCGCTCGGCCCGGCCGAGGGTGCGGCGCAGCGGGAACTCCACGTTCTTCTGCACCGTCAGCCACGGGAACAGCGAGCGGCTGTAGTCCTGGAACACCACGGCGAGGTCGTCGGGCACGCCCTTGACCTGGTTGCCGTGCAGGCTGATGTCGCCCTTGGTGGGGCGGATCAGGCCCGAGATGGTGCGCAGCAGCGTGGACTTGCCGCAGCCGGACGGGCCGACGACGCAGACCAGCTCGCCTGCGCCGACGGTGAACGTGAGGCCGGCGATCGCGGTGTGCGCGCCGTCCTTGGCCTGGTAGGTGTGGCCGAGGTCGGCCACTTCGAGCATCGCGGTCATACTTTTTCCTCCACCGTCGCGGGGGTGCGCTCCTGCTTCGGTTGCCACGCAAGGGCCTTGCGCTCGAACGCGAGGAGCACGGTGTTGAGGGCGTAGCCGAGGACACCCAGGAGGATGATCCCGGCCCACATGTCGGGGAAGTCGAACTCCCGCTGTGCGACGAGGAGTTGCGACCCGATCCCGTTGTCGGTGCCGACCAGTTCGGACACCACCATGAGCACCAAGGACAGCGACAGGGAAACCCGCAGCCCGGCGAAGATCTTCGGCGCCGCGGAGGGCAGGACCACGCCGAGGACCCACTGGGGCTTGGGGATGCGGAACACCGCCGAGGTTTCGAACTTCGTCGCGTCGACGGAGCGGGCGCCGTCGATGCTGTTGAGCAGGATCGGCCACAGCACGCCGAAGACGATCGTGGCGAGCTGCATCTGGGTGCCGACGCTGAACACGAGCAGGAACACCGGCACCAGCGCCGGCGGCGGGATCGAGCGCATGAACGTCAGCAGGGGACCCGCGTACTGCATGCCCCGGTCCGACCGGCCCAGGGCGACGCCGAGCGAGATGCCGATGACGGCGGCCATCGCCCACCCGGCCAGGAGCCGCCCGATGCTCGGCAGCACGTGCTCGAACACCGTGTCGGTGAGGAACAGCGTGTCCGCCGTGCCGGAGAGCCACAGCTCCCACATGGACTCCGCGATGACCGTGGGACGCGGGAAGAACGGGTCGTCCGCGTACCAGGTGGCGAGCTCCCAGACCACGACGAGGCCCACGAACACGCCCCAGCGCTGCACGAACCGGTTCACGACCGACCTCCGACCGCGCTCCAGCCGACCCAGCGGCGCTGCGCCCGCTCCAGCCCCTCGTTGACGAGGTAGCCGATCACACCCGCGACCACGGTCCCGGCGAGGACCAGGTCCATCCGGCCCGCGCCGCTGCGGGCGTTCATGATGAACTCGCCCAGGCCCCCGGACCCGCCCGCGAGCAGCTCCACGCTCACCAGCACCACCAGGCCGGTGGTGGCGGCGAGCCGGATGCCCGTCAGGACGAACGGCAGGGCGCTGGGCAGCGCCACGGAGAACAGCACCCGGACCCGGCCGGAGCCGAACACCCTGGCCGTCTCCACGAGCAGGGGGTCCAGCTCGTCGAGCGCGTAGATCGTGTTGAACAGGATGGGCCAGATCGCCGCGTACACGGCGAGGGAGATCTTGGTCTCCGGCCCGATCCCCAGCAGCACGATCGCCAGCGGGATCAGCGCGACCGACGGGATCGGCCGCAGGAACTCGACCACCGCGCGGGTGGCGTGGCGCACCGAGGGGACGGAGCCCAGCACCAGCCCGAGCGGGACGGCTATGCCGACCGACAGCGCCACGGCGATGAGGAGCGCGAGGACCGTCGCGAGGACGTCCCGCAGGAAGGACTCATCACCCAACAACTCCACGAGTTCCACCGCTACTACCGACGGCGGCGGAAGGTACTCCGGGGGAACCAGCCTCGACCGGCCGAACAGCTCCCAGACGACGAGGAACCCGGCCACACCGAGCAGTCCTCGGGTGAGCGCACGCACGCGCAACGCCTCTTCCCAGTTGATCAACCCCAGCCAACCCGGCTCAATCTAGAGAGTGAATCGGTTCGCCACAATGAGTGGCGGGAAAACTTCACGATGTGATCTTGCGATTCGCGTCAGGGACCGCCGCAGGGCGGTCTGTGGTCGAGGTCCTGGAAGTGCTCGCGCCACCGCGCCTCGGTGATCCGCGGGTGGGCCACGGCGCAGATCCGCCGCTCCACCTCCGCCAGGTCGATCCCCCACGATCGGACGACCCGCCCACCGGCGCTGACGAGCGAGCGCCCGTCCGCGCCGAACACCGCCGCCGTCACCGGCTGCTCGTGCCCGGCGAGCACGGTCACCTGGGTCGGCGAGCCGCCCGCGCCCCACTCGAACAGCCGCACCCCGCCGTCGGTCCCGGTGACCGCGAGGCCCCGCTCCCCCAGCGCGAACCCGGTCGCCCCGCCGCCGACGAGCCGCAGGGGCGCCGCGGAGCGGGCCGGCCGGTCGGCCTCCCACCACGACGCCGTGCCGTCGTCGAGCACCGCGACGAGGTCCTCGGCCGGGGTGAACCCGACGGACACGACCCGCGCCCCGAACACCGGACCCTCGCCGACCTGCTCCGGCTGCCCGCCCGCCACGTCCCACACCTCGGCCGGCCAGTCCTCTTTGGACACCAGGAGCCGGTCGCCGGAGGCGTCGAAGGCGAGCGCGTCCACCGGGTCGTCCCGGCCGGAGCGGCCCGAGAACGACGCCGTGCGGAGCATCGACACGGGGTCCCACAAGTAGGTGCCGCCACCGGCGGAGCCGACCGCGAAGTACCGGCCGCGCGGGTCGTAGGCCACCGCCGACCCGACACCCGCCTCGCCGGCCAGTTCGGGCTCGCCGTCGTCGCGCAGCCGCCACACCCGCACCGGCCCCCCGACCCCCGCGGTGACGAGCACCCGGCCGTCCGGGCTGAGCACCGCCGAGCCCACCGGCTCCGGGTGGGCGGCGAGCACGCGGCCACCGCCGAACCCGCGCCAGTCGTCGACCCCCGCCAGCCGCAGCACGCCCCGCTCGTCCACCGTCGCCGCCGTGCGGCGCCCCCGGTCGAGCGCGATCGACGCGATCGCCGCCGGTGACGCTTGCGGCAGGTCGCGCAACGACACCAGCCGCGCCACCCGGTCCCCGCCGACGACCAGGGTCGCGCCGTCCGCGGTGAACCCCACCTGCCCGACCCCGCCGAGCTGCCCGCCGATCGTGGTCAGCGCCACGGGGCCCGCCGCGTCGGTCACGTCCCACACGCCGACCGCGCGGCCCGCCGTGCCCACGGCGAGCGTGCGCCCGTCCGGGCTGAACGCCACCGACAGCGGCACGTCGCCCGCCTGGATCGTCGAGACCACGCGCGGTCGCGCCCGGTCGGCGAAGTCCCACAGCCGCACGACGCGGTCCGCGCCCGCCGTGGCCACCAGCGCCCGCGAGGGCAGGGCCGCCACCGCCAGGACCGAGTCGCCGTGGGCGGTGTGCACGCGCCGCACGCCAGGGTCCGCCACGTCCCACACCTGGATCTCGCCCCCCGGCCCGCCCGCCGCGACCAGCGTGCCGCCGTCGACGAACACCGCGGCCCCCGTCGTCTGCGCCGATCCGTCCGCCAGCCACGGCCCGCGCCCCGGCTCGTCACCGGCCCGGAACAGCAGCGGGTACCCGTCCTGCCGCCCCACGGCGAACCACTCGCCATCCGGGCTGAACACGAGCCGCGACGGCGTCCCGACCGGGCTCGGCAGCTCCGCCACCTGCTCCGGACCACCGCTCGCGGTGACGTCCCACAGCCGCAGCGTCGCGTCCTCGCCGCCGGTGACGGCGATCCGCCCGTCCGGTCCGAACGCCAGCGACAGCACCCGCCCCCGGTGCCCCTCGAACGTCCCGGCCCGCACCGGGCGCGCGGGGTCGGTCAGGTCCCACAGCACGGGGCCGCCGGGCGCGTCGGGGTCGAGCGTGCCCAGCCGCGCGTCAACCGGGCTGACCGCCACCTCCCCCTCCGACGGCACCGCCGCGGAGAAGGGCTCGGTGAACGCGTTGTGCAGGGCGTCCCGCGTCTCCGCCGACGGCGACGTCCGGTGCGCGGCCAGCACGAGCTGGAGGGCGAGCGCCGGGTCGGCGTCCCGCAGCGCGTCCGCCTCGCCGACGACCTGCCGGGCCAGCACGGCGACGCGGGCGTCCGTCGCCCGCCGCTCCGCCTGGATCGCGTAGCCCAGGGCGCCCAGGGTGATCAGCAGCAGCACCGACACCAGCCCCACCGCCTGCCGCAACCGCTGCGTGCGCCGGTGCTCCACCGCGCGCGACGCGTCCTCCGCGGCGGCGCTCGCGGCGAGGAACCGCACCTCGGCGGCCGTCAGCGACGCCCCGTTGCCCGCCGCCCACTCCCGCGCGAGCGCCAGCCGCGTCCCCCGGTACAGCGCGCCCGGGTCCCGGTCGACCGCCTCCCACTCCCGCACCGCCCCGGCGAGCAGCCGCTGCACCCGCAGCCCCGCCCGGTCCTCCACGATCCAGTCCCGCAGCCGGGGCCAGCGGTGGATCAGCGCCTCGTGCGCCAGCTCCACCGTGCCGCTGTCCAGGACCACCAGCCGGGCGTCGGCCAGCGCGGACAGCACCCCGGGGTGGTCGACCTCGTCGCGCGGCACCCGGCGCTTCGTGTCCTCCGTCCCCTCCCCCACCGCGATGAGCCGCAGGAACACCCGCTTCGCGACCTCCCGGTCCGCCTCCGGCAACGCCTGGTAGACGGCCTCCGCGCTGCGCGCGATGGAGTGCTCCAGCCCGCCGACCTCCTCGTAGGAGGCCAACGTCAACGCCACCCCGCGCCGGCGGTGCCACGTCTCCAGCAGCGCGTGCGACACCAGCGGCAGCACCGCGGGCAACCCGGCCGCGTCCGCGACCAGGCGGGCGACCAGCGCGCTCTCCACCTTCGCCCCCACCGCGACCGCGGGCTGCACGATCGCGTCCCGCAGCTCGTCGGTGGACATCGGCCCCACCAGCACCTGGCCCCCGCGCAACGCCTCCACCAGCGCCGGGTGGCTGCCGCAGTGCCCGAGGAAGTCGGCGCGCACCCCCAGCACCACCCGCGTGCGGCTGGTGGGCGCGGTGGCGGCGACGACCAGGGCGGTGATGAACAGGTCCCGCTTCCGGGCGTCCCGGCACAGCGTGAAGACCTCCTCGAACTGGTCGACCACCAGCAGCAGGTCGTGCTCGGAACCGACGAGGGCCTGCCGGACCCGCAGGTGAGGGTTCTCCGGGAACGCGGCGAACTCGGCGGCCAGCGCGGTCGCGGACTTCCCGGTGAACGCCGCCACCTGCACGGCCAGCTCCTCGATCGGCCGGGGACCGGGCGTGAGCACCACGGCGGGCCGCGTCGAGCGGGCCACCACCCCGGCCCGCAGCACCGACGACTTCCCCGCCCCCGACGCGCCGAACACCCCGGTGAACCGCCGCTCGTCGACCAGCTCCAGCAGCTCGTCGACGAGCCGGTCACGCCCGAAGAAGCGGTCGGCGTCCCCCGTCTGGAACGCCCGCAACCCCGCGTAGGGCGCGGCACCCACCGGCGCCGGCGCCTCGGCCCGGGAAGCCAGCGCCCGCCACCGCTCCTCCCACTCGCCGGCGTCCCCACCGCACGCCCGCACGTAGGCCAACGTCACGGCCAGGCTGGGCAACTTGCGCCCGTTGGCGGCCTCCGACAGGGCCGCCGCCGAGTAGTGCGCCCGGCGCCCCAACTCGCGGTACGTGAGACCGCCACCCGTCACCCGGAGCCTGCGCAGCGCCCCCGCGAACTCCGCCAACTCCCCCGAGTCCTCGCGGAGCGGACTCTCCCGTCGTGCCATCGCCGGTCCCCCTTCGACCGGAGCGATTGTTCAGAAGACGCTGTTCAGCGTCCACGTCCTGACACTGAACAACCCGACTGACGCAGGATGGGCACCGGAGCAGGGGGGCTCCGCCGCGGCACCGGGGGGAACGGGGGGACCGCGGCGTCGGGGAAGGGGCGTCCGGTGGCCGCGGGGGAGGCGACCACCGGACGCCGACCCGACACAGACCCACCACGCACCCACCAGCAGCGTGTCGAGCATCGACACACCGAGTGCCTCGTGGTCTCCCCCTGGGGGCCTGCCCGTCCGGCGAGGACGCCCTTGATCTTCCCGAAGCCCCTACAGCCCGACGGCCTTGTAGAGCGACCCGACTTCCTGCCGGTTCAGCACCCGCATGGACCCGGGCCGCTGGTTCCCCAACCGGACCTCGCCCACAGCGGTGCGCACCAGGTGCTCCACCGGGTGCCCGACGTGCTCCAGCAACCGGCGCACGATGTGCTTGCGCCCCTCGTGCAGGACCACCTCCACCAGCGCCTTCCCCGGCATGGCGGAGATCAGCTTGAACGAGTCGACCTTGATCGGCCCGTCCTCCAGCTCGATCCCGGCGCGCAGGGTGCGCCCGAGGTCCCTGGGGATGGGTCCGGGCACCTCGGCCAGGTAGGTCTTCGACACCCCGTACGAGGGGTGCATGAGCCGGTGCGCGAGGTCGCCGTCGTTGGTCAGCAGCAGCAGACCCTCGGTGTCGGCGTCCAGCCGGCCGACGTGGAACAGGCGCTCCTTGCGGTTGGCCAGGTAGTCGCCGACGCACGGCCGGTGCGCGTCGTCGTGCATGGTCGACAGGACACCGCGCGGCTTGTTCAGCACGAGCGTGATCACGTCTTCCTTGAGCACGACGCGCACGCCGTCGACGTGGACGACGGCCGTCTCCGGGTCGATCCGGCGGCCCTGCTCGCGCACGACCTCGCCGTCGACCTGGACGCGGCCGAGCTCGATCAGCTCCTCGGCGACCCGCCGCGAGGCGATGCCCGCCTTGGCGAGCACCTTCTGGAGCCGAATCCCCTCGGGGTGAGCCGAGGAACCGGGCGCTTGGTCAGACATCGTCGATCGCATCCACTTCGGGCAGCAGGGGAGCGATCGGCGGCAGGTCGCCCAACGACGACAGGCCCAACCGCTCCAGGAACAGTTCGGTCGTGCGGTAAAGGATGCCACCCGTGTCGGAGTCCGTGCCCGTCTCGGCGATCAGGCCGCGCGCGACGAGCGTGCGGATGACGCCGTCGACGTTGACCCCGCGCACCGCCGCGATCCGGGCCCTGGTCACGGGCTGCCGGTAGGCGATGACCGCGAGCGTCTCCAGGGCGGCCCGGGTGAGCTTGGCGCGCTGCCCGTCGAGCAGCAGCTTCTCCACGAATGGCGCGAAGCGGTCCCGCGTGTAGAACCGCCAGCCGTCGCCGATTCTACGCAGGTCGATACCGCTGCCCTGTTCGGTGTAGCGGGCGGCCATCCGGTGCAGCGCCGCGGTGACCCGCTTCACGGGCTGCTCGAACACGCCGGCGAGCTGCTCTTCGGCGATCGGGCTGTCCACGACGAGCAGCACGGACTCCAGGGCACCCTCGAACTCGACGTCACCCGTCAGGTCCGGCAGGCCGCCGACCTCCTCGTCAACAACAGGGGCGGCCAGGTCGGTCTCGCTCACCCGTACTCCTCCTCGTCGTCGCCACCGGCCACCTGAGCCTGCTCCTCGGTGCCCACCCACGTGATGCGCAGCTCACCCAGGGGGTCGGGCTGCTCGAACGCCAGTGCCTTCTCCCGGTACAGCTCCAGCAGCGCCAGGAACCGGGCCACGACCTCCATGGTCTCGGTGCACCCGGCGATCAGCTCGGCGAACGTCGTCGTGCCCAGCTCGATGAGCCGCTCGCGCAGCAGGTTCGCGTGCTCGCGGACCGACACCCGGTGCTGGTGCACGTGGGCCGTGGACACGGTGGGCGGCGGCTTGGGGCGGAACGCGACGGCGGCGATCTCGGAGAACCGCCGCGCGTCGACGCCCAGCATCACCTCGGGCAGCAGCCCCTCGTACCGCTGCTCCAGCGCCACCGACCTGGGGTAACGCCGGTGGGCACCCTGCTCCAGCTCCGCGAACAGGGCCGCCACCTGCTTGTACGCCCGGTACTGGAGCAGTCGGGCGAACAGCAGGTCACGGGCCTCCAGCAGGGCCAGGTCCTCCTCGTCCTCCACGTCGCCGGCGGGCAGCAGGCGGGCCGCCTTGAGGTCGAGCAGGGTCGCCGCGATGACCAGGAACTCGGTCGTCTCGTCGAGGTCCCACTGGTCGCCCAGCGCCCGGATGTGGACGATGAAGTCGTCGGTGACCTGGTGCAGCGCCACCTCGGTCACGTCCAGCGTGTGCTGCGAGATGAGCTGGAGCAGCAGGTCGAACGGACCCTCGAAGTTCGTCAGCTTGACCTTGAAGCGACCGTCGTCAGGTGGCGTGACCTGCTCGGCGGGAGGCGCGTCCCCGCTCACCGCTCGCGCAACCTGCGCACCAGCAGCGAGTCCTCGCCGTGCCCTTCGAGGTCGTCCAGGACGATCGCGATGGCCTCGCGCACCACCCGACCCCGGTCGACCGCCAACCCGTGCTCGCCGCGCAGCTCCAACCGGGCGTGCTCCAGCGCCAGCAGCTCCTCGTCGGACACGTACACCGTGATCTTCGTGGAGTGCTTCTCGCGCCCGGTCCCGCGCCGACCGCCGCCACCGCCGCTGTTGTTGGCCCCACCGGTCTCCTGGGAGGGCAGGTCGGGCGTGGAACCGGTGAGGCGGAACAGCTCGGACGCGCCCGGCAGCGATGGGCGTCGGGTCACCGGGCGATCACCTCGCGCGCCAACGCGCGGTACGCCTTGGCCCCCGCCGAGCGCGGTGCCCAGCGGGTGATGGGCTCACCGGCGACGGTCGTCTCCGGGAACCGGACGGTGCGGTTGATCACCGTGTCGAACACGACGTCGCCGAACGCCTCGACCACGCGCGCCATCACCTCGCGGGAGTGCAGGGTGCGCGGGTCGTACATGGTGGCGAGGATGCCGGTGATCTCCAGCTTCGGGTTCAACCGCTCCCTGACCTTCTCGATGGTGTCTATCAGCAGCGCGACCCCGCGCAGGCTGAAGAACTCGCACTCCAGCGGGATGAGGACGCCGTCGGCCGCCGCGAGGGCGTTGACCGTGAGCAGGCCCAGCGACGGCTGGCAGTCGACCAGCACGTAGTCGTAGTGCTCGATCACCGGCCGCAGGGTGCGCACGAGCGTGTGCTCCCGGCCCACCTCGGACACCAACTGGATCTCCGCGGCGGACAGGTCGATGTTGCTGGGCAGCAGGTCCATGCCCTCGACCGGGGTGCGCATGATCACGTCGCCCACGCCGACGTCGCGTTCCATTATCACGTTGTAGATCGTCTGGTCGAGCTGGTGCGGGTGCACCCCGAGCCCGACCGACAGCGCGCCCTGGGGGTCGAAGTCGACCAGCAGCACGCGGCGGCCGTACTCGGCGAGCGACGCGCCGAGGTTGATGGTGGACGTGGTCTTGCCGACCCCGCCCTTCTGGTTGCAGACCGCGAGGATGCGCGCCGGGCCGTGCCGGGCCACCAGCGGCGGGTCGGGCACGAAGCGCAGCGGGCGGCCCGTCGGGCCCATCTCGCCGGCGACCTGCTCGGTGGCGTCCTCGTCGGGCGGCGCGGCGTGCGGGGCGAGGCTCAGTTCGACCGATGCTCGCGGCACACCGGACGATGGCGGCGGTGGCGGGGCCGGTGCCCCCCACGGTCCGCCGGCGTGCTCCGGTGTCGACATCGCCTTCCCGATCCTTAGTCCTCTGCCTGGGCGCAGCCTAGGCGCGTGCAGGCCCACCAGCAACGCGCCTCGCCGTAGCGCGGAGGGGTCACCTCAACGCGCCGGTCCGGTCGGCAGGGGTGTGATCGGTTGAAGCGCGATCGGTCGGAGTGCGCTCGGTCGAGCCCCGATCGGCCGAGCCCCGGTCGGCAGCCCTCAGCACCACGTCGAGCAGGCCGGGGAACAGCTGGTCCAGGTCGTCCCGACGCAGCGACACCCACCGCTGGTTGCCGCAGGCCCTGGTCCGGGTGATGCCGGCCTCCCGGAGCACCCGCAGGTGCTGCGACAGGGTGGACTTGGCGACCTCCACCATGAGGGCGCCGCAGAGGCGTTCCCCGTCGGCTTCGATCTGCCGCACCACGGCCAGCCGCGTGGGGTCGCTCAAGGCGTGCAGCACCGCGCTCAGCTCGATGTCGGTGGGTTCTGGCTCGTCCAAGTTCGGCACCTGGTCGGCACCTCCGGCTCGTTCGGCTTCTGTCGGCTTCGTGGGCTTCTGTCGGCTCTTCGGTCAGCGTGTCCGGGCGTACGCGAAGTGCGCCCACGACGGTACCCGCGACGCGTTCACGTTCCCCCCACAGCGCGAGGATGGGCCGTCGCGTAGACCTCGCGCAAGGTCGTGACCGTGACCAGCGTGTACACCTGGGTCGTCGTGACGGACGCGTGGCCCAGCAGCTCCTGCACGACGCGCACGTCCGCGCCGCCCTCCAGCAGGTGCGTGGCGAACGAGTGCCTCAACGTGTGCGGCGACACCTCGGCCTGGACACCGGCGCGCTCGGCGGCCTTCTTGAGCACGGCCCACGCGGTCTGCCGCGACAGCCGCCCACCGCGGGCGTTGAGGAACACCGCCGGGTTGGCGCGCTTGGCCAGCACCGGCCGGGCCCGGACCAGGTACGCCTCCAGCGCGGCCAGCGCGGGCCGCCCCACGGGCACGATCCGCTGCTTGCCGCCCTTGCCGTCCAGCAGCACGGTCCGCTCCTCGGCGTCCACGTCGTCCACGTCCAGGCCGACGACCTCGGAGATCCGCGCGCCGGTCGAGTACAGCAGCTCCAGCAGCGCCCGGTCGCGCAGGTCGGCGGGCCGGTCGCCGGGGGTGTCGAGCAGCCGGAGCACGTCGTCCACGGGCAGCGCCTTCGGCAGCCGCTTGGGCGGTTGCGGCGGGCGGACCTCGCGCGCCGGGTCGTGCGCGGTGATCCCCTCCAGGTGGGCGAACCGGTGCAGGCCGCGCACGGCGACCAGGGTGCGGGCGGCGGAGGACGCGGCCAGCCCGGACTCGCGCAGCGAGGCCAGGAACTCCCCGACCGCCGTCCCGGTGACGGCGTCGAGGTCGTCGATGCCGTGCTCGGCCAGGTGCGCGGTGTAGCGGCGCAGGTCGCGGCGGTAGGAGTCGAGCGTGTTGCGGGCCGTGCCGCGTTCGACGGCCAGGTGGTCGAGGAACGCGCCGACGACGGCTCCCGGCCCACCCGCTCTCGGCTTGCCCGCTTTCGGCTCGTCCGCTTTCGGCTCTTCCGCTGCTTCCGACACCACGTCCCGCAGTCTGGCCTGTGCGACCAGCGAGGTCTAACCGAGGAGCGGACCGAGGAGCCGTCGAAGCGGCGGACCAGCGGGTTCCGGCTCCCGGGGCGGACATGGGCTGTTAGCGTTTGCCGCGTGTCGGAACCCCACTCGGTGCGCATCGGCGACCAGCAGCGCGAGGAAGCGATCAGCGCGCTGAACGACCACTTCGCGGCCGGTCGCCTGGAGATCGGCGAGTACGAGCAGCGCGTCGGGTACGCCTCGGGCGCGCAGACGGCCCAGGAGCTGGCCGCGCTGTTCCAGGACCTGCCGCACCCGCACCCGGTGTTCCTGCCGCCGCCGCCCTCGTACCTGCCGCCGACCTCCGGGTACCAGCAGCCCGGTTACCAGCAGCCGGGGTACCAGCAGCCCGGCTACGGGGCACCGTACGGCCAGCCCTACTCCACCGCGGGCCACCCGCCCCCCGGCTACTACCCGCCCGGTTACAGCCCGAACGCCCCGTACGGCGTCGACCCGCTGACCGGGCAGCCGCTGTCGGACAAGTCGCGCGTCGCGGCGGGCGTGCTCCAGCTCCTGCTGCCGTTCGGCATCGGCCGGTTCTACACGGGTGACACGGCGATCGGCGTGGCACAGCTGCTGACCTGCGGCGGCTGCGGCATCTGGTCGCTGGTCGACGGCATCGTCCTGCTGGTCAACGGCGGCACCGACAGCCAGGGCCGCAAGCTGCGCGACTGAAGCGACTGGCGCGACTGGCGCGACTAGAAAGCCAGGTTGCGCCCCACCGCCCACAAAACTGCGACGACCACCACCGGCACCCCGACCTTCCGCGACAGCGGCGGAACGGGCCGCCCGGCGCGGTCGGCGCGGAACCAGCGCAGCCACAGCCACGCCAGCAGCGGCAGCCCGGCGACGAGCATCACCGCGTTGAACTGCCAGGCTGCGACGACGTCGCCGTGCAGCAGCGCGTGCACCATCCGCGTGGACCCGCAGGCGGGGCACTGGATGCCGGTCAACGCGTACAGCGGGCAGGGCGGGAGCAGCGACCCGGGCTGGTTCGGGTCGACGAACAGCAGCACGCCGCACCCGGCCACCGCCGCCGCGACCACCGCCCAGGGACTCCGCACCCGCCCATTATGTGCGGGAGGGGCGCCCCGCAGGACGCCCCTCCCAGCACGGACCTCGCCTCAGCCCTTCCCGCGAGGACCGAGCCTCAGTTCTTGACTCAGCCCTCCCGCAAGGACCGGGCTTCACCCCTCCGAACGACGGGCGAACCGCGTCGGCCGGTCGCGGAACGGCGCGTCGGCCGGACGCCCCGACGCGCCGCCGCTCACCACCGCGTGCGCGGCCAGCAGCCCGGCCACCGCGGGCCCGTTGACGATGTCCCCGGCCAGCGCCATGGCCACCGCCTCGTCGAGCGGGAAGGTCCGCGCCTCCAGGTCGGCCTCCTCCTCGCCCTGCACGTCGCGGTCCACGGTCGACAGGCCGCGGGCCAGGTAGACGCGCACCACCTCGTCGGTGAAGCCCGGCGACACGGCGACGTCCACCAGCGTCACCCACTCGGCCGCCGCCAGCCCGACCTCCTCGGCCAGCTCGCGCGCGGCGGCGTCCAGGGGCGGCTCGCTGCCCGCGTCGAGCAGGCCGGCGGGCAGCTCCCACAGCCGCCGCCCGATCGGGTGCCGGTACTGGTGGATGAGCGTGACGCCGCCGTCCTCGTCCAGCGCGACAACGGCCACGGCACCGAGGTGCTCGACCACCTCGCGCTTGGCCGTGCCGCCGCCGGGCATGGCGACCTCGTCCACGCGCAGCGCGACCACGCGGCCCACGTGCACGTCACGCGACGAGACGGTCGAGAACTCGTGCCGGGTCACTGCGCGACCACCGCCTCGACCGGCTCGGGGGACGAGGAGGTCAGCGGCAGCCGGTCCGCGAGCCGGTAGCCCAGGGCGGCCTTCACGAACGCCGCGAACAGCGGGTGCGGGCGGGTCGGCCGGGACTTCAGCTCGGGGTGCGCCTGGGTGGCCACGAAGAACGGGTGCACGTCGGCGGGCAGCTCGACGAACTCCACCAGCCGCCCGTCGGGCGAGGTGCCGGAGAACACCAGGCCCGCCTCCGCCAGCCGCTCGCGGTAGGCGTTGTTGACCTCGTAGCGGTGGCGGTGCCGCTCGGAGACCTCGGTCGACCCGTACGCGAGGGCCACCTGCGACCCGGGCACGAGCTTCGCCGGGTAGGCGCCCAGGCGCATGGTGCCGCCCATGTCGCGCTCGCCGGCGACCACGTCCTCCTGGTCGGCCATGGTGCTGATGACCGGCGCCCCGGTGTCCTCGAACTCGGACGAGTTGGCGTCCTCGATGCCCGCGAGGTTGCGCGCCGCCTCGATGACCAGGCACTGGAGACCCAGGCACAGGCCGAGCAGCGGGACGCCGCGGGTGCGGGCGTGCGTGATGGCACCGATCTTGCCCTCGATGCCGCGCACCCCGAACCCGCCGGGGATCAGGATCGCGTCGAGCCCGGCCAGCGCGTGCGAGGCGCCCGACGGCGTCCGGCACTCGTCGGACGGCACCCACACCACCTCGACCTTGGCGCGGTGCGCGAACCCGCCCGCGCGCAGCGCCTCGGTCACCGACAGGTAGGCGTCGGGCAGGTCGACGTACTTGCCGACCAGGCCGACGCGGACCGTCTCGGACGGGTTGTGGACGCGGTCGAGCAGGTCGCCCCACACCGTCCAGTCGACGTCGCGGAACGGCAGGTCGAGGCGGCGCACCACGTAGGCGTCGAGGCCCTCGCCGTGCAGCACCTTGGGGATGTCGTAGATCGACGGCGCGTCCACCGCGGCCACGACGGCGTCGGTGTCCACGTCGCACATGAGGGCGATCTTGCGCTTGAGCGCGTCCGGGATCTCCCGGTCGGCCCGGCACACGATGGCGTCGGGCTGGATGCCGATGTTGCGCAGCGCGGCCACCGAGTGCTGCGTCGGCTTGGTCTTCAGCTCGCCGGACGGCGCGAGGTAGGGCACGAGCGAGACGTGCAGGAAGAACACGTTGTCGCGGCCGACGTCGTGGCGCACCTGGCGGGCGGCCTCCAGGAACGGCAGCGACTCGATGTCGCCGACCGTGCCGCCCACCTCGGTGATCACCACGTCGGGCGTGACGCCGTCGGGGCCCGGCTCGGCCATGGCGCGGATGCGCCGCTTGATCTCGTCGGTGATGTGCGGGATGACCTGGACGGTGTCGCCCAGGTACTCGCCGCGCCGCTCCTTGGCGATGACCTCGGAGTACACCTGACCGGTGGTCACGTTCGCGTCGCCGGACAGGTCGCGCGCCAGGAACCGCTCGTAGTGGCCGATGTCCAGGTCGGTCTCGGCCCCGTCGTCGGTGACGAACACCTCACCGTGCTGGAAGGGGTTCATCGTGCCCGGGTCGACGTTGAGGTACGGGTCGAGCTTCTGCATGGTGACCCGCAGACCGCGGGAGGTGAGCAGCTGACCGAGGCTCGACGCGGTGAGACCCTTGCCGAGGGAGGAGGCGACGCCTCCGGTGACGAAAACGTGCTTGGTCGTACGTGCCTGCTGCACCAAGGAGGCTCCCGTGGTCAAGATTTACGCAGGGCTGACAGCCCTGTCCACGGGCCCTAACGCTAACACGCCGCCGGTCACCCAGCGCGCTGGTGGGTGCGGCGGGCCATCACTCGTCTGGCCCAAGAGCGTGGCGGGAAGATCGAGGACTGAGGGATGAAGGGCGTCCTCGCCGGACGGGCAGGCCCCGGGGGAGGGACGTGCGTCGATGCTCGACGGGCCGGTGGTGGGTGCGTGAGTACGTGGGTGCGTGGTAGCGGAGGTGCTGTTCACCGGCCTTCGAGGTGGCGTTCGACCCGCTGCGCGTTCTCGACCAGCCGCAGGCACAGGTGGCGGGTCCGAGCCAGGTCCTCGTCGGTGAAGCCGGCGAACACCGCCGCCATGGCGCGGGCGGTCGGTTCGCGGAACGCGGTCAGCCACTCGCGACCGGCGTCGGTGGCCTGCACGCGGACCGAGCGGCGGTCGTCCGGGTCCGGGACGCGGCGCACGAGCGCGTCGCGCTCCAGGGTGTCCACGAGGCCCGTGACGTTGCGCGAGGTGACGCCGGCGGCCTGCGCCAGCTCGCCGACGCTGAGGCCGTCGTCGGGTGCGGTGGACAGCCGGGCGAGGACGTCGAGCGCGCCCGCGCTGAGCCCCCGCCCGCCCGCGCCGCGCGACCGCAGCTTGTCCACGGCCTGGGCCGCGGAGCGGATCGCCGCCGCGGCCTCCAGGGCGAGGGTGTCGTCGCCGCCGGTGAACGTGGTCATCGAGGCGCGCACGCCCGAGTCGTACAGGAAGTCCTCGTCGTCAACGGCCAGGGTCGATTTATGTACGTCCTTCACAATGAAGTAGTACCACAAATCGGGTTGGAGGTCGGCGTCGTCAGCCGGAGGCGCCCGGCGCGGGGCTCTCGGCGTTGCCCGCCGCCCCGTAGCGGCCGGATTTGCCGTCCAGCTGTTCGCGCAGCGCCAGGACCGTCACCACCCGACCCGCGGCCAGGTCCAGGTTGTCCACCGTCGACAGCACGGACGTCGCCGCCGTGTCCGCGCGCACCACGCCCACCGGACCCGTCCCGTCCGCCGAGCCCCGCCCGCCGGCCAGCACGGCGCCCGCGCCCGAGCGGTCCAGCTGGGTGGCGAACCTGGCGACCACCGCCGCGCGGTCGCCCGCCGAGTCGCCCCCGACCGAACCGCCGGTCAGCACCACGGCCAGCTGCGCGGGGCGCATGCCCTGCCCCGGCTTGACGAACCCGGCGCCCGACAGGCCGCCCAGGGCCGCCGCGACCTCGTCGTCCGTGGCCTGCTGCCGGTTGTCGTCCTTGTTGACCAGCAGCACCGAGCCCAGCAGGCCGCCGGCGCGCGTGCCCGGGTCCGAGCCGGTGGGCAGCTTGGTGCCGGCGGGCTGGAGGCGGGCGACCATGCCCAGCAGCTGGTCGGCCTTGTCCGGGTCGGCGAACGCCTCGGTGAGCTGGAGCTCCCCGGTCACGGTCGCGCCGGCCGCGCGCAGCAGCTCGGCGAGCGCGTCGCGGTCGTTGGGGCGGGCGTCGGCGGTGGTCACCAGCACCACGCTGCGGCCGGCGAGCTGGTCCTTCACCGCCAGCGGGCCGATCGAGCCGGCGAACCGGTCGGCCTCGGTGAGCCGGGCGTCCAGCGCGTTGCGCTGCTCCTGCAACGACGCGACCTCGCGGCCCAGCTGGCTGTTGTCGTCGGTCAGCCCCGACAGCAGCCGCCCGCTGATCGCGGTCGAGCCGAGCACGACGCCCACGGCCAGCGCCAGGAACACCGCGGTGACGGAGACGATGTGGTAGCGCAGCGAGATCACGCGGACAACCCCTTCACCCACTCGACGACGGACCGGAACGCGTCGACCACGACGTCGACGTAGACCTGCCCGACCCCGGACACGAACAGCGCGGCGGCCATCGCGACCACCGCGGCCAGCACCAGCAGGACGATCGCGCCCAGCGACACCCGGCTGCGGTGCAGGGCGGCCACGGCGTGGCCGTCGACGAGCTTGTCGCCGAGCTTGAGCCGGGTGAGGAACGTCGACGGGTTCGACCCGGAGTTGCCGCGGTCGAGGAACTCGCGCAGGCCGGCCCGCAGGCCGACCGTGACGACGAGGCTCGCGCCGTGCGACTCGGCCAGCAGCAGCGCCAGGTCCTCGGCGTTGCCGGACGCGGGGAACGTCACCGCGCCGATGCCCAGGTCCTGGATGCGCTCCAGGCCGGGCGCGTGGCCGTCGGTCTGCGCGGGCACCACCACCTCCGAGGCCGCCCTCAGCGTCTCGGTGCCGATGCCGCCGGGGTCGCCGACGACGACGTCCGGCGTGAACCCGGCGGTGTGCAGCGTGTCCGCGCCCGCCTCGACGCCGAACAGGACGGGCCGGTGCTCGCGGACGTACTTGCGCAGTGCGCGCAGCTCCTCGGCGTGCCGGGGACCGCCGCACACGACCAGCACCTGGCGGTCGCGGATCGGCACGAACAGCTCGGGCACGCCCACCCCGTCGAGGATCAGCGCCCGTTCGCGGCGCAGGAACTCGATGGTGTTCGCGGAGAACGCCTCCAGCTGGGCCGCCATGCCCGCCTTGGCCTCGACCATGGCGTCGGCGACGGACTCGGCGGTCTGCTCGACGCCGCGCGCCACCTCCTTCTCGCCGACGAACACGCCGCCCTCGTGCAGCCGCAGCCGCGTGCCGTCCCCCACGTCCCGCAGCACGGCGGTGCCGACGCCGTCGATCAGCGGCACGCCGGCCTCGACCAGCAGCTCCGGGCCGAGGTTGGGGAACCGGCCGGAGATCGACGGCGAGGCGTTGACCACGCCGGCCACCCCGGCGGCGACGAGGGCCTCGGCGGTGCGGCGGTCGATGTCGACGTGGTCGAGCACCGCGACGTCACCGGGGACCAGCCGGCGCAGCAGGTCGCCCGTGCGTCGGTCGACCCGCGCGACTCCGGTGGCGCCCGGCAGTTCGTGGTGCGTGCGGTGGAGCAACCCGGAGAGCTTCATGCCCCCGATGGTGACCACGTCCCGGGCCGTTCGGCGGGCAACACGCCGAGTGGTCGGGGCTGGTCAACGGCGTTATAGCTCCACAGTGGACGAATTACCCCCGGTCGGGTGACGCCGGTCGTCGACCTCGTCCCGGTTGACCGGGCGCACCTCGATCACGGGCAGCGGGATGCCGAACGGCGGGGTGTCGACGTCGTCGTCCAGCGGGCCGGCGGTCGGGTCGCCGGCCACCGCCGCGTTCGACGGCCAGTCGTGCGCCAGCACGACCCCCGCGAGCACCGCCGCGGCCGCGACGGCGATCAGCCACGTGCCGGAGCCGACGAACTCGGGGTCCACCGGCCCGCTCCCCGACGCGTCGCCCGCCCCGTCGGCCGTGCCGAACAGCTTCGACGTGGTCTCCAGCGCCGCCCACAGCGTGCCGAGGAGCAGCCCGAGGCCGAGCACGGCGACGACCCGGCCGATCGCGGCGGACAGCGGTCGCCGGAGCTGGAGCACCGCGCCGAGCGCGACGAGCGCGGCGGCCACGACGAACGCGTAGCCGTAGACCGGGATGCGGAACCCGCCCTCCCCGGCGCTCACCTCGGACGTGGGGCCGAGGACCGGCTCCCAGGCGGTCCAGGCGTACATGACGGGTTCCTGGTCGGGGCCGAGGCCGCCGGCGGCGGTGAACCGGTTCATCACCCCGTACAGCGGGAACAGCGAGCCGAGGACGGTCAGCAGCGCCCCCGCGCACAGGGCGACGACCGCGGTGCCGCGTCGGGTCATGGTGGGGTCTCCTCGCCGGTCACCCGTCGGTGCAGTCGGTGCGGTCGGTGGCACCGCTCTCACCAGCAAAGCGGCCCGGGGGCGTCCGCGCACCCCTCCGAACGGGTGTGGGCACCACTGCGGATGCGGACACGGATGCGGACACGGGTGCGGACACGGGTGCGGGTGCGGGCACCGCTACCGGGGCAGACCGCGGCCGGAAGGAGGTCGGGGGTGTTCCGCCGGGGGGCGGTAGTCGGACTCCGGGAGGTGCGCCACCACGATCGCCTCCGGCGGGATGTCGTGGGGGCGGGTGTCGTCGTCCGCGTCGTCCGTGGTGGTCATGGCGGCAGTGGTCGTGACGTGGGAGGTGGGGCGGTGAGGTGCGGTGGGGTGCTGCGCGGGGGTGGGGTGCGGGGTGGCGGGGCGGCGGGTGTGCACCAGGGTCGCGCCCGCCGCGGCGACCACCGCGGACAGGACCAGCAGCCAGGTGCCCTCGCGGACCTCCTGGGCGTAGCCCTCGAAGTTGTGCGCGCTCGGCTCCACCGCCGCCGCCACGCCCATGCCCGTCGTCCAGACCGCGCCCGCCAGCAGGGCCGCGCCGGCCACCGCCGCGTACGTCGCCACCGGGGCGCGGCGGCCGGGCAGCAGGGAGCCGCCCGCCGCCACCAGCAGCACCGCCGCGGCCACCGTGATCGGCACGCCGTAGCGGGTGGCGCGGACGCCCAGCATCAGCTCCACGTCCACCTCGGCCGCGCCGGTCGTGGTCCGCCACGCGGTCGTGACGAAGCCCAGGTCCGGGTCCGCGGCGCTGCCCTCCCAGAACAGCGGCAGGAACGTCCCCGCCACCGCCGCGACGGCGGCCACCACGAGCAGCACGGCGCCCCAGGGGCGTCGGCTCACCTGCCGCGTCCCTTGCGGCGCACCACCGGCGCGCTGTCCTTGTCGGCCTTCGCCGCCGCCAGCAGCTCCTCGGCGTGCGCGCGGCCGGTGTCGGTGGAGTCCATGCCCGCCAGCATCCGGGCCAGCTCCACCACCCGCTGCGCCTCGTCGAGCCGCCGCACGCCGGAACGCGTGAGGATGCCGTCCGCGGTCTTGTCGACCACCAGGTGCCGGTCGGCGAACGCCGCCACCTGCGGCAGGTGCGTCACCACGATCACCTGGTGGCTGCGCGCCAGCCTGGCCAGCCTGCGGCCGACCTCGACCGCCGCCCGACCGCCGACACCCGCGTCGACCTCGTCGAACACCAGCGTCGGCACCGGGTCGGAGTGCGACAGCACCACCTCCAGCGCCAGCATCACCCGGGACAGCTCACCGCCCGACGCGCCCTTGTGCACGGGCAGCGCGGGCGCGCCGGGGTGCGCGATCAGCCTCAGCTCCACGTCGTCCACGCCCGAGGCGCCGGCGTGCAGCAGCCTGCCGTCGACCTCCACGGCTTGCGCGTCGCCCTTCTCCGCCACCCGGGGCCGCACCGCGACCTCGACGGTGGCGTGCGGCATCGCCAGGCCGGTCAGCTCGTCGGACACCGCCTTGCCCAGCTCCTCGGCCGCGCCCGTGCGGGCCACCGTCACCTGCCGCGCGTACACCGCCAGCTCACCGGCCAGCTCGTCGCGCCGCGCGGCCAGCGCCGCCAGCGCCTCGTCGGAGGTGTCCAGCCCGGCCAGCCGCGACGACGCGTCCTGCGCCCACGCGATGACGCCGTCGACGTCCGCCGCGTACTTGCGGGTCAGCGACTTCAGCTCGGACTGGCGGGCGAGCACCTGCTCCAGCCGCGCCGGGTCCGCGTCCAGGTGCTCCAGGTACGAGTTGATCTCCGCGCCCACGTCGGCGAGCAGCGTCTCCGCCTCCACCAGCCGGGGCTCCAGGTCGCGCAGCTTCGGGTCGTCCGAGGCGACCAGCCGCCGGCGCGCCTCGCCGATCAGGCCCAGCGCGCCGGGCACGTCCGGGTCGCCGTCCGGGGACCCGGCGACGGCGTACTGCGCGCCCGACGCGGCCTCGCGCAGCTGGTCGGCGTCGGCCAACCGGCGCGCCTCGTCGACCAGCTCCTGGTCCTCGCCCGGCTTCGGGTCGACCGCGTTGATCTCGGCCAGGCCGTGCCTGAGCAGCTCGGACTCGCGGGCCAGCTCCCGCGCCCGCTCGGTGCGCTCGGTCAGCTCGGTCGCCACGCGCAGCCACTCGTCGCGGATCTTCCGGTAGGCGCGCAGCGGTTCGGCGACCTCGTCACCGGCGAACCGGTCGAGCACCGCCCGCTGCTCGGCGGGCCGCAGCAGCCGCAGCTGGTCGTTCTGCCCGTGCACGGCCAGCAGCTGCTCGGCCAGCTCGGACAGCACGCCCACCGGCACGGACCGCCCGCCCAGGTGGGCGCGGGACCGGCCGTCGGCGCCCACCGTGCGCACGGCGATCACGCTGCCGTCGTCGTCGGGCTCGCCGCCGACCTCCTCGGCGACCTTCGCCGCCGGGCTGCCCGCGGGGGCCTGGAAGCGGCCTTCGACCACCGCCTTCTCCGCACCGTTGCGCACGCGCGACGCCTCCGCCCGGCCGCCACCCAGCAGGTGGAGGCCGGTGACGACCATCGTCTTGCCCGCGCCGGTCTCGCCCGTCACCACGGTGAAACCGGGGTCGAGCTCAAGGGTGGCCTCGTCGATCACACCGAGGCCCTGGATGCGCATCTCGGCCAGCACGACTCGAACACTACTGGGCGATACCGACGGACCGCGTGCTCGGGGGCGGGTGTCCCGCTGTTGATCTCCGCCGGTCACCCGCCCGGTGGCGCTACGGGGCGGACGGTCCGCGCCACCCCTGCACCGGCAGTTCGAACTTCTCCACCAGCCGGTCCGTGAACGGCCCCTGCCGCAGCTTGATCAGCCGCAACGGGGTGCTGCCCTCCACCACCTCGACCCGCGCGCCCGGCGGCAGGTCGATCGTGCGGCGGCCGTCCGCGGTCAGCACCGCCGGGTAGCTCTCCGGGTCCACCTCCAGCGCCACCACCGACGACGGCGACACCACGAACGGCCGGGCGAACAGCGCGTGCGCGTTGCTCGGCACCACCAGCAGCGCCTGCACGTCCGGCCACACCACCGGCCCGCCCGCCGAGAACGCGTACGCCGTCGACCCGGTCGGGGTCGCCACCAGCACGCCGTCGCAGCCGAACGCCGACACCGGCCGCCCGTCCACCTCGACCACCACGTCCAGGATGCGCTCCCGCGTGGACTTCTCCACGCTGGCCTCGTTCAGCGCCCACGTCGTGCCCAGCACCTCGTCGCCGGCGAACGCGGTCACGTCGAGCGTCATCCGCTCCTCGACCTCGTAGTCGCGGTCCACGACGTGCCGGATCGCCTCGTACAGCGCGTCCGAGTCGGCCTCCGCGAGGAACCCGACCCGCCCCAGGTTCACGCCCAGCACCGGCACCCCGGCCGCGCGCGCCAGCTCCGCCGCCCGCAGCAGCGTGCCGTCACCGCCCAGCACGAACACCAGCTCGGCGCCCTCGGCGGACTTCTCGTCGGCCACCACGACCTCGGCGTAGCAGGACGGGTCCAGCTCGGGCGCCTCGTCCTCCAGCACCCGCAGCCTCACGCCGCCCGCCGAGAAGCGGGACGCGACCTCCTGGGCGACCAGGACGTTGCTCCGCCGGCCGGTGTGCACGACCAGCAGGATCTCCCGGGCCATGCCGTTCCCCTCCGTTGGGGTCCTCACTGGGGACCTTCCGTCACGGCCGCGCGCACGAGCGCGGCGGCGGTGTCCTCGTCCAGGGGGTCGCCCCGGCGCAGCCAGGCGAAGAACTCGACGTTGCCCGACGGCCCCGGCAGCGGGCTCGCGGTGACCCCGTGCAGGCGCAGCCCGAGACCGGCCGCGGACGCCACGACGTCCAGCACCGCCTCGGCGCGCAACCCCGGGTCCCGCACCACACCGCCCGACCCCAGGCGTTCCTTGCCGACCTCGAACTGCGGTTTCACCATCGGCAGCAGGTCGCCCCCCTCGTCGAGGCACCCGGCGAGCGCCGGGAGCACGAGCCTCAACGAGATGAACGAGAGATCGGCCACCACCAGTTCAACGGGACCGCCGATGTCCTCCGGCGTCAACGCCCGCACGTTCGTCCGGTCCTTGACCACGACCCGGTCGTCCGTCCGGAGCCGCCAGTCCAGCAGGCCCCGCCCGACGTCGGCCGCCACGACCTGCCGGGCTCCCGCGCGCAGCAGCACGTCGGTGAACCCGCCGGTCGACGCGCCCGCGTCCAGGCAGCGCCTGCCCGCGACGGCGACCCCCGGGAACGCCTCCAGCGCGCCGACGAGCTTGTGCGCGCCCCGCGAGGCGTAGTTCGGGTCGTCGTTGTCGCGCACCAGCAGCGCGGTGTCCAGCCCCACGGCGGTCGCCGGTTTCGTGGCCACGGTGCCCTGGACGGTCACCTTGCCCTCGGCGACGAGCTGGCTCGCGTGCTCCCGGGACCTGGCCAGTCCGCGGCGGACCAGTTCGGCGTCGAGCCGAGCCCTGCGCGGCACCGGCTCAGACCTTGTCGATGCTGGACAACGCGACGGTCAGCGCCGTGTGCGCGTCGTCGAAGCGGGCCACGTGCTCGACCACGTCCAACTGCTCCAGCCCGTCGAGGCCCGCCAGGGCGTCGTCGATCCCGGCCACGGGGTCGCGCGGCGGGCCGGGGAGGGGAACCTCGAAGCTCACGGTTTCACGGTAGCCGATGCAGGATCGACAGGTCGGCCGCGACGTGCGTCGGGCGGCGGTCCTCGGGCAGTGCCTTCGCCTCCGCTTCGGTGGACACGCCGGTGAGCACCAGCAGCGAGTCCATGCCCGCGTTCACCGCGCCCGCGATGTCGGTGTCCAGCCGGTCGCCCACCACCAGCGGGCGCTGCGCGCCGGCCGACTTCGCCGCCTGCTCCAGCAGCGGCGTCGCGGGCTTGCCCGCCACCAGCGGTTCGACGCCGGTGGCCGTGCGCAGGGCCGCGACCAGCGCCCCGTTGCCGGGCAGCAGGCCGCGTTCGGTGGGCAGCGTCGCGTCCACGTTGCAGGCCACCCACTTCGCGCCCGCCCGGACCGCCACGCACGCCTCGGCGAGTTCGCGCCACCCCAGGTCCTGCGACAGGCCCTGCACGACCGCCGCCGCGCCCGCCGCGTCCCGGGTGGGCTCGAAGCCGCGCACCCGCACCTGCTCGGCCAGCGCGTCCGTGCCGAGGACCAGCACCCGCTCGCCCTGCGGCACGAGGTCCAGCAGCATCGCCGCGCCCGCCTGGGCGCTCGTGCTCACCTCGTCCACGTTCGTGCGGAAACCCAACTCGTTCAGGTGCTCGGCGACGTCCTCGGGCGACCGGGACGCGTTGTTGGTGACGAACCGGATCGCGGAGCCGTGCTCCCGTGCCGCGGCCACCGCCTCCACCGCGCCGGGCACGACCTCGCGCCCCCGGTACACGGTGCCGTCGAGGTCCAGCAGCAGAGCGTCGTAGCGGGCCAGCAGCACGGGCGCCTCCATCCGTTCGGTCACCACAGGTGCCACAAG
>NZ_JBPKJK010000103.1:0-32024 GCF_051756985.1 Saccharothrix sabaoui | reverse complement strand
CCACCTGCGTAACCTCCCCGCCCGGGCCCGGGCCTGCGCGCGCCACCGCGCCAGCCGCCACCGCGCCAGCCATTGCCCGCGAGCCATCGCCACCGCGACCCTCGCCTGCGGTCGCGCGGTCGCGCGGTCGCGCGGTCGCGCGGTCGCGTGGGCTCGGCGGTCGGCGGTCGGCGGCGGTGGGGGAGCGGCGGTGGCGGCCCTGTGGCGGTGTCGGCGGTGGGCGTGTGTGGCTACCGGGCCGTCATCGGCAGTGGGGACGTGGGGCGTCGGGGGCGTCGGGTAGGGGATGGTCGTGGTGTGGTCGGGCCTCCTCTTCGTTCCAACCGATGTCGGTAACGGCGTTTCCGTACATTTTCATGGTCATGTTCACCCGATCGTGGCTCACGGCAGCAGGTGGAACTCGGTGCACTGCCAGCGGGTGCCCGAGTGCTCCACCCGGGCGGCGAAGGCTCGGGTCCTGGTCGGCAGGTGCAGCGTCCCCGCCAGTTCCGCCTTGCCGGGCGCGATGTGGCACAGCCGGTACCGGCCCAGGCGGGTGGTGGTGGGGGTGGTCGGGAACTCCTTGAGGGCCTTGGTCGGGAACAGCGGCGCGAGTTGCTGCGGCGGCCGACGACCCGACAGGGCCTCCACCAGCGGGATGAGGAAGTGGCGGGCGTCCAGGGGGCTCGGGGTGCCGGGCTGCGGCGAGCTGGGCAGGGCGCGGAGGCGTGGTGGCATGCTGAACCGAGGGGGGCGGTGCGGTTTACGTACCTCGATCACCCGAAGGAGTTATCTGTGCGGGGACTGGTGCTCGACTTCGGCGGGGTGCTGACCGACTTCGGGGACGACCACGGTGCCGACGAACCGCCGCTGGTCGGGCTGGTGCGGCAGGTCCGCCGGTCCGGTGTGCGCACGGCCGTCCTGTCGAACGCCGACGGCCTGTGGGCACCGCCCCGCGCCTGGGCGCCGCTGTTCGACGTGGTCATCACCTCGGGCGACGTGGGCATGGCGAAGCCGGACCGCCGGATCTACCTGCTCACCGCCGAACGGCTCGGCCTCGACCCCGCCGACTGCGTCTTCGTGGACGACCTCGCGGTGAACGTCCGGGGCGCGGCCGCGGCGGGCATGGTCGGGGTGCACCACCGGACGGTCCGCGCCACCGTCGAGGAGGTCGAGATCCTGCTCGGGACCCCGGTGGCCGGGGAGGGCTAACCGCGGCGGCGGGCCACCTCGAAGCACAGGACGGCTGCCGCTGTAGCGACGTTCAACGATTCAACACCGGCCGACATGGGGATGGACAGCCACCCCGTCACGTGCGGCCGCACGTCGTCCGAGATGCCCGCGGTCTCGCTGCCCAGCACGAACGCCGCGCGCGCCGGCAGGTCGGCGGTGAACACCGAGGACCGCGAGGACGCGTCCAGGGCGTACACCGGGTACCCGGACGCGACCAGCGCGGCCACGGCCTCGGCGGCGGTCGCGCACTTCAGGATCGGGGCCCGGAACGCGACGCCCGCCGACGCCTTCACCACGAGCGGGTCGAGGGAGGCCACGCCCCGGCGCGGCACGACGATGCCCTCGATCCCGGCGGCGGTCGCGGTGCGCAGGATCATGCCGACGTTCGCGGGCGTGGTGATGCCGTCCAGGACGAGCACGGTGCGCGGCGCGGACCGCAGGCCGACCTCCAGCGGTCGCATCCGGGGCGCCACGACGTCCGCCAGCACGCCCTGGTCCTGCTTGCCGTTGCCGGCGAGCACCTTGACCCGCTGCGCCGTGGCCCGCTGCACGGCCACGCCCCGCCGTGCGGCGGCGTCGAGGATCTCGCGGGCGGCCTGACCGCGCGCGGTGTCGGCGAGCACGACCTTGTCGACGTCGAGCGACGGGTCGTCCAACGCCTCCAGCACGGGCTTGCGGCCGTACACGGTGACGAACTTGTCCTTGGGGGATACGTCCACCCGGTAAGTGTCCAACACCCGTTTGGGGCTTGTTTCTCCGCTGTCAATCATGATGATCGTCACATGACACCGCGCGACGAGGCGCACCGTCTGCTGGCCTCCGGCCGGGAGGCGGACGTCTACCTGCGTCCGGACGGCCTGCTGGTCAAGCGCGACCGGGCCGGGCGCGACCCGGGACCCGAGGCCGAGCTGATGCGCTACCTGCGCGGGCACGGCATACCGGTGCCGAGGGTGGCGGACGTGTCGGAGACCGACCTGGTCATGGAGTACGTGCCGGGTCCCCGGATGTCGCAGGAGCTGGACGCGAGGCCGTGGCGCGCGTCCGCGCTGGGGCGCGAACTGGCCGAGCTGCACCACAGGCTGGACGACGTGCGCCCGCCCGACTTCCTCGGCGCGGGCGACGGCGGTGGCGGCGGCTTGGTGCACCTCGACCTGCACCCCGGGAACGTGGTGATGGGCCCCGAGGGCGCGGTGGTGGTCGACTGGGCGTGCGCGGCGCGCGGCGACCGGCGGGTCGACGTGGCGATGAGCTGGCTGGCGATCGCGGTGGCGCCGCTGCGCCCCCTCAAGCGGCTGGCCCGCGCCCGGTTCCTCCGGGGGTTCCTGTCGGGCACGGACGCGGGCGTGCGGCGCGCGATGCCGACCGCGGCGGCGATCAGGTTGGCCCGGCACCAGCGGGACGACGACGAGGTGGACGCGGTGCGCCGCCTGGTGGCCGACTGCGCCGACTGGAGCGACTGACCCGGGCCACCGGACCGGGGCAGCCGACCCGAGCAGCCGACCCGAGCAGCCGACCCGAGCAGCCGACCCGGGTGACCGGCCGGAGCGACCGACCCGAGGAACCGACCCGAGCAGCCGGCCGGGGCGACCGACCCGGGTGACCGGCCGGGGCGACCTGCCTGAGCGACTGGCACCGGGATCGACCGGAACGGACGACGCCCCGTCGACCACAGCGGCGGGCCGTGCGCAGCGACTAGCCTGGGCGGCATGCCCGACCGCCTGTCCGCGCTGGACGCCTCGTTCCTGTACCTGGAGGATTCCACGACGCCGATGCACGTCGGCGGGGTGGCGGTGTTCCGCAGGCCGCGCACCGGGTTCGACTACGACCGCCTGGTGAACCTGATCGAGCAGCGGCTGTCGCTGGTGCCGCGCTACCGGCAGAAGGTCGTGCACGTGCCGGGCAGGCTGGCCCGGCCGGTCTGGGTGGACGACCCGGACTTCGACGTCACCTACCACGTGCGCCGCTCGGCGCTGCCGAAGCCGGGCAGCGAGCGGCAACTGCACGACCTGGTGGCGCGGCTGATGTCCCGCCCGCTGGACCACACGCGGCCGCTGTGGGAGATCTACCTGGTCGAGGGCCTGGCCCGGAACCGCACGGCGGTGATCACGAAGACCCACCAGGCGATGGTGGACGGCCTGGGCGCACCCGAGATCGGCCAGGTGATCCTGGACGTGAGCGCCACGCCGCGCACGCCCGTCGCGTCGCTGTGGATGCCGTCCCCGGAGCCCAGCGGCCTCCAGTTGGTGGCGGACGCGGTGGCGGAGGCCGTGCAGCGACCCGGCGTGGTGGTGGAGAACGCCCGTTCGGCGGCGGTGGACACGGTGGCGACGGTGCGCAAGGTGGCCGGGCTGTTCGGCGGTCTCGCGTCGGCGGTGCGCACGGCCGCGACGCCCGCGCCGGGCAGCCCGCTGAACGTGCGGATCTCGCCGCAGCGGCGGTTCGCGGTGGCGCGGACGCGGCTGGACGAGTTCCGGGCGATCCGGCGGGTGCACGGCGGCACGGTCAACGACGGCGTGCTGGCGGTGCTGTCCGGCGCGCTGCGCAACTGGCTGCTGTCGCGCGGCGAGGTCGTGACCGCGGGCACGACGATGCGGGCGATGGCGCCGATGTCGGTGCGCGACGACGAGGCGGGCGTCGCGGCGTACTTCGTGGACCTGCCGGTGGGGGAGCCGAACCCGGTGGTGCGGCTGCACCACGTGTCGCACGCGATGCGCGCGCACCAGGAGTCGGGCCAGTCGGTGGCGGCGCAGACGCTGGTGAGGTTCTCCGGGTTCGCGCCGCCCACGTTGCACGCGCTCGGCGCGCGGGCCGCGTCGTCGTTCTCGCGCAGGCTGTTCAACGTGGTGGTGACGAACGTCCCCGGCCCCCAGGTGCCGCTGTACGCGGCGGGGGCGAGGATGATCGAGATGTTCCCGGTGGTGCCGCTGGCGAAGAACCAGGCGCTGTCCATCGGGGTGACCTCGTACGACGGCGGGGTGTACTTCGGCTTGAACGCCGACCGCGACGCGATGTCCGATGTGGACGTGCTGGCGGCGATGGTGGAGGAGTCGGTGGAGGAGCTGATGGGAACGGTGTCCGCATGAGGGTGTACCTGCCGGCGACGGTCGCGATGCTGCGCGGCCTGGTCGATGACGGGCTGTTCGCGCCCGTGGGCGGGACCGGGTTCGCGCTGACGCCGGCGCTGCGCGAGTCCTACGCGACCGGTGACACCGAGGAGCTGGAGTACTCGGCGATGCTGGACGCGGCGCGCGCGTCGCTGCGGCTGATCGCGGGCGACGAGAAGGCGGTGCCGCGGCGGGCCGTGGTGTCGGTGGACGTCGAGGACGTGAAGCTGCGCCCCGACCTGGACTTCTCGGTGGTGAAGCTGTCCGGGCCGGTGCCCGTGGAGCTGGTCGCCGCGATCCACCTGGACACGCTGGAGGCGGAGGACGACGTGCGCGCGGCGGCGGAGGTGATCGACGCGGCCGACCTGGGCGACCCGGACGCGGAGTTCGCGCTGGGCGGCGCGGAGGACCACGAGCTGGCCTGGTACGCGACGCAGGAGCTGCCGTTCCTGCTCGAACTCATGTAGTCCCGGCTCGTGTAGTCCCGGCTCGTGTAGTCCCGGCTCGTGTAGTCCCGGCTCGTGTGGTCCGGGCTCACATCCCGGGCGCGGGCTGCCACAGCTCGATCCGGTTGCCCTCGGGGTCGACGCACCACCCGAACCGGCCGAACTCGGACTCCTCCGTGTCCGGCAGCACCTCCACGCCCTGAGCGCGGAGCTGGTCGAGCAGGACGGGCAGGTCGTCGACGCGCAGGTTGAGCATCACGCGCTGCCCGGGTTCGCCGAAGTAGGCGGTGTCCTGGGCGAACAGCGCGAGGGTCGTCGTCTCGTCCTCGGTCCAGTGGAACGTGACGGCCGCGCCGTCGCCCATCGGCACGCCCAGGTGCCGGCGGTACCACTCGGCCAGGCGCGCGGGGTTGCGGGCGCGCAGGAAGACACCGCCGATGCCGGTCACCTTGGCCACGGCTGCGCACCGTACTCCCGCTCCCCGCGTCACCGACACCGAAGCGGTGACATCGCCACCCGATCCAGCGAACCCCACCCCGAGAGTCCAACGCTCAGACCTCGAGAGTCCAACGCTCAGGACCCCTGAGTTCTCCGTTCGAGCCTCACACCGTTAGGCCGGAACGAAGAACTCACGGGGCCTGGACGTTGGACTCTCACGACCTGAGCGTTGGACTCTCGGGGCCTGGGGGTTGGACTCTCGGGGGTTAGTCGTATTCGTCCAGTTTGCCGCGGGAGGAGAGGAGGCGGCGGAGGGAGGCCAGGCGGCCGGGGGAGGCCTCGCCGGAGGTGACGAGCTCGTCGAGCATGCAGTCCGGGTCCTCGGGCGGGCCCTGGTGGCCGCAGCCCGACGGGCACTCCTCGGCCATCGCCGCCATGTCGGGGAACGCGCCCACGATGTCGTCCGGCGTGATGTGCGCGAGCCCGAACGAGCGGATGCCCGGCGTGTCCACGGCCCACCCGCCCTCGGGCAGCGGCAGCGCGACGGTCTGGGTGGACGTGTGCCTGCCCTTGCCGACGCCGCTGACCACGCCCACGGCCCGGTTCGCGTCCGGCACCAACCGGTTGACCAGGGTCGACTTGCCCACGCCCGAGTGCCCGATCAGCGCGGACAGCCGGTGCACGAGCCGTTCGCGCAGCTCGGCGGGGTCCTCGTCGGACCGCGTCACGACCACCGGCAGGTCCAGCTCGGCGTACGCGGCCACCAGGTCGTCGGGGGACGCCAGGTCGGACTTCGTCAGGCACAGCAGCGGTTCCAGCCCGCCCGCGTAGGCGGCGACCAGGCAGCGGTCGATGAACCCGCGCCGCGGCTGCGGGTCGGCCAGCGCGGACACGATCACCAGCTGCTCGGCGTTGGCCACGACGACCCGCTCGAACGGGTCGGTGTCGTCGGCGGTGCGGCGCAGCACGCTGCGGCGCTCGTCGACGCGCACGACCCGGGCCAGGGTGTCCGGCTGCCCGGACGTGTCGCCGACCAACCCGATCCGGTCGCCCACGACGACCGGCGTGCGGCCCAGCTCCCGGGCCCGCATCGCGGTGACCAGCCGGGCCGGGTCGCCCTCCACGGCGCACGTCCACCGTCCCCGGTCCACGCCCACGACCATGGCGGGCACCGCGTCCGCGTGCTCGGGCCGCCGCTTGCTGCGCGGCCGGGTCCCCTTGCCCGGCCGCACCCGGACGTCGGACTCGTCCAGCCGCCGCCAGTCGCCGCGCGCCACGTCAGCGCGTCCCGAGCATCGTCGCCCACATCCCCGGGAAGTCGGGGATCGTCTTCGCCGTCGACCCGATGTCGTCCACCGACACGCCCTCCACCACCAGGCCGACGATGGCACCCGCGGTGGCCATGCGGTGGTCGGCGTAGGCCCGCCACACCCCGCCGCGCAGCGGTCGCGGTCGCACGACGAGGCCGTCCTCGGTCTCCTCGGCGTCACCGCCCAGGCGGTTGACCTCGGCGACCAGCGCGGCGATGCGGTCGGTCTCGTGGCCCCGGATGTGCGCGACGCCCCGGACGCGCGAGGGGCCGTCGGCCAGCGCCGCCAGCGCCACGACGGTCGGCGTCAGCTCGCTCTCGTCGCGCAGGTCCACGTCCAGGCCGGTCAGCCGGTCCGGGCCGGTGAGCACCAGGCCGTCGGCGGTCAGCTCCACCGCGCAGCCCATGCGCTCGAACAGCTCCCGCACCGCGCCGCCCGGCTGGGTGGTCCGGGCGGGCCACCCCGGCACGGTCACCGTCCCGCCGGTCGCCGCCGCCGCCGCCAGGAACGGCGTCGCGTTGGACAGGTCCGGCTCCACGTGCCACTCGCGGCCCGCCAGGGGGCCGGGTTCGACCCGCCACACGTCCGGGGTGGACGCGTCCACGGCCACGCCCGCCTCGCGCAGCATCGCAACCGACATCGCGATGTGCGGCAGCGACGGCACGGGCCGGCCGGCGTGGCGCACGGTCACCCCGCTCTCGTAGCGCGCGCCGGACAGCAGCAGGCCGGACACGAACTGGGACGACGCCGAGGCGTCGACGGTGACCTCGCCGCCGGGCAGCCCGCCCTTGCCGTGCAGGGTGAACGGCAGCGAGTCGCCGTCCACGTCGGCGCCCAGGGCGCGCAGCGCGCCGAGGATCGTGCTCATCGGGCGGGTCCGCGCGTGCGGGTCGCCGTCGAAGACGACGTCGCCGACCGCGAGCGCCGCGGCGGGCGGCAGGAAGCGCATGACGGTGCCCGCCAGGCCGCAGTCCACCCGCGCCGGGCCGCGCAGCTCGCCGGGGGTGACCAGCCACGAGCCGTCCGCCCCGTCGGCGACCCCGACGCCGAGGGAGCCGAGCGCCGCCGCCATCAGCGTCGTGTCGCGGCTGCGCAGCGGGGCGTGCACGGTGGAGGGGCCGTCGGCCAGCGCGGCGAGGACGAGCGCGCGGTTGGTGATCGACTTGGAACCGGGCACGGGTACCGTCGCGCGCACGGGGCCGTCGGCGGTGGGAGCGGACCACTGCTGAGTCATGGGTCGATGATTCCGCATGGGGTGGTCGACGGGTCGCACCGGGCTTTCCGACGTGCGACGATGGGCTACCTCCGGAGGTGATCGTTGTGTGCGGCAGGTACGCCTCCACCAAGGACCCGGCGCTCCTCGCGGCCGAGTTCGACGCGGTGGACGGGACGGTGGGCGACGGGACCGGCGGTGACGCGCCCGGCCCCGACTACAACGTCGCGCCGACGAAGCAGGCGCCGGTGGTCGTCGAGCGCCACCCGCGCGACGAGGACGGCAACCCCGACCCGGGCACCACCGAGCGCAGCGTCCGCACGATGCGCTGGGGGCTCGTGCCGCACTGGGCCAAGGACCCGTCCGGCGGCGCCAAGATGATCAACGCCCGGTCGGAGAGCGTGCTCACCAAGCCCGCCTACCGCGACTCGGCGGCCAAGCGCCGGTGCATCGTCCCGGCCGCCGGCTGGTACGAGTGGCAGCCCGGCGAGGGCCGCAAGCAGCCGTACTTCATCAACCCCGGCGACGACAGCAGCCTCGCGATGGCGGGCATCTGGTCGGTGTGGTGGCAGCAGGAGGGCGACGAGCGCAAGCCGGTCATCACCTTCGCCGTGCTCACCACCGACGCCGTCGGCGAGATGGCCGAGGTCCACCACCGCATGCCGCTCGTGCTGCCGCGCGACCGCTGGTCGGCGTGGCTCGACCCGGACAACGGCGACCCCTCCGGCCTGCTCGCGCCCGACCCGGACCTGGTCGCCGCGCTGGAGCTGCGCCCGGTGTCGACGCGGGTCAACAGCATCAGGAACAACGACCCGTCCCTCATGGACGCCGTCGTGCTGGGGGAGTCCGAGAAACCGGAGCCCACCTTGTTCGAGCTGTCATGACCTCGCGCGTCGTCGAGACCCCGCACGGCCCCGCGCGGGCCGAGCTGCACTGCGCGCCGGAGGGGCGGGCGGCGCTGCTGCTCGGCCACGGCGCGGGCGGCGGGATCGCCGCGCCCGACCTGGTCGCCGCGGCCCGCGCGGCCGTGGCGGCGGGCGTGCACGTCGCGCTCGTCGAGCAGCCCTACCGGGTGGCGGGCCGCCGCGCCCCCGCCCCGGCCGCGCACCTCGACGCGGCGTGGCTGGCCGTCGCCGACGACCTGTCCAGCCGCTGGTTCGACGACCTGCCGCTGGTGTTCGGCGGCCGGTCCTCGGGCGCGCGGGTGGCGTGCCGGACGTCGGCGGAGGGGCAGGCGGTGGCCGTGCTGTGCCTGGCGTTCCCCGTGCACCCGCCGGGCAAGCCGGAGAGGACGCGGCAGCCCGAGCTGGACGCCGTCGAGGTGTCCACGCTGGTCGTGCAGGGCGAGGCGGACCCGTTCGGCCGGCCGGGGTCGGCGCACCACCGCGAGGTGGTGCTGCTGCGCGGCGACCACAACCTCAAGGCGGACCTGGAGGGCGTGCACCGGGCCGTCGGCGAGTGGCTGTCCCGGGTGCTGCGCCCCCTGGAGGTCTGAGCCCGGTCCCTAGGCCGAGATCGGGGCCACGACGCCACCGGTGAGCCGCACCAGGTCGGCGGGCGCGATCTCGACCTCCAGGCCGCGCCGCCCGGCCGAGCAGTACACGGTGCCGAAGCCCTCCGCCGAGGCGTCGAGCACCAGCGGCAGGCGCTTCTTCTGGCCCAGCGGCGAGATGCCGCCCGCCACGTAGCCGGTGGCGCGCTCGGCCGCCGCGACGTCGGCCATCTTCGCCCGCTTGCCGCCGAGGGCCGTCGCCAGCGCCTTCAGGTCCAGCTGGCCGGTGACCGGGACCACGCCGACGGCGAGCTTGCCGTCCACCTCCGCGACGAGGGTCTTGAACACCCGCCCGGGCGGGACGCCGAGCGCCTCGGCGGCCTCCAGCCCGTACGACTCGTGCCGCGGGTCGTGGTCGTAGGCGTGCAGCGTGTGGGCCACCTTCTGCTTGTCCAGCAACGCGGTGGCGGGCGTCCCACGTCCGGCCATGATCGCGCACCTTAGTGCAGGGATCGGGCACAACAGCGCGGGGAATGCCCGGAGCGCCCCCCGCGTTGGTGCGGGTGTGGCTACCGAGGTGATGGACCAGCACGTCAGCAGGCCGGTGAGGGCACGTCCGCCGCGCGGCTCCGCCCGCTGCCGTCCCGGCGACCGCCGCGTATCCTCGAACGCGCCCCAGACAGTCTCGTCCACCGCGCCCACCGGCCGGTGGGAAGGGAGCGCGGTGCCAGCCACGCGAACGCAGGACACGCCGACTGACGAGACAGCGGAGGAGCGCGCGGCCCGGTTCGAGCGCGACGCCATGCCGATGCTCGACCAGTTGTACTCGGCTGCCCTGCGGATGACCCGCAACCCGGCCGACGCCGAGGACCTGGTCCAGGAGACCTTCCTCAAGGCGTACTCGGCCTTCGCGTCCTTCTCCCAGGGCACGAACCTGAAGGCCTGGCTGTACCGCATCCTCACGAACACCTACATCAACGGCTACCGCAAGAAGCAGCGCCAGCCGGTGCAGCAGCCGACCGACGAGATCACGGACTGGCAGCTCGCGCAGGCGGAGAGCCACACGTCGAGCGGCCTGCGCTCGGCGGAGGTCGACGCGCTCGACCGGTTGCCCGACTCGGACGTCAAGGACGCCCTCCAGAGGCTGCCCGAGGAGTTCCGGATCGCCGTCTACCTCGCCGACGTCGAGGGTTTCGCGTACAAGGAGATCGCAGACATCATGGGCACCCCCATCGGCACCGTGATGTCCCGGTTGCACCGGGGCCGCAGGCAGCTTCGCGAGCAGCTCGCGGGCGTCGCGCGCGAGCGCGGCTTCCTCCGCGACGGCCGGGCGGAGGTGGCGGGCCGATGAGCTGCGGCGAACACCACGAGACCGACTGCTCCGAGGTCCTGGCCGAGGTCTACCTGTTCCTCGACCACGAGTGCGACGAGAAGCGCAAGTCGCTCCTCGCGGCCCACCTGGACGAGTGCCACCCGTGCCTGGAGCAGTACGGCATCGAGGAGCACCTCAAGGCCCTGCTGGCCCGCAAGTGCGGCGGCGAGCTGGCGCCGGAGGAGCTGAAGCAGCGGCTGCGGGCGCGCCTCCAGCAGGCCGTCGTGGAGGTCCGCACCACGACCGCCACGGTGGCCGAATAGGACCCCGTAGGCATTCGACCAGACTTCGAAGGCCCCGGAGCCGTGGGCTCCGGGGCCTTCGCACGCACTGAAGTTGATCAGGCGTTGGGGCGCTTCCCGTGGTTGGCGCCACCCTTCTTGCGGTCGCGGCGCTTGCGGGCACGCTTCGACATGGGGTTCTCCTAGTGCTCGAACTACCTCCCGACAGTGTGTCACGCGCCCGGAAGTGCGCGGCACCGGGTCTGAATCGTGGTTGGATGGTCCTGGAGCGAAGGAGGGCCATGGCCGAGGAGATCAGGGCCGAGATCGTCGCCAACGTGGCGCAGATCGCCGTGCGCGAGGGTGACGAGGTCACGCACGAGACGACCGTCGTCGTGCTGGAGAGCATGAAGATGGAGATCCCGGTCCTCCCCGAGGGTTCGGGCAGGATCACCCGCATCGCGGTCGCCACGGGCGACGTGGTGCAGGAGGGCGACCTGATCGCGGTGGTGGAGTAGCTGTCCACGCTCACCGACCTGCTGGCCGAGCACACCAAGCTCTCCGGCGCCGCCGTCGACCACCTCCAGCTGGTGGTGGCCGAGTGGCAACTGCTCTCGGACCTCAGCTTCGCCGACTTCCTGCTGTGGGCGCCGCTGGACGACGACACGTTCCTGTGCGTCGCCCAGGCCCGGCCCACGACGGCGCCGACCGCGCACCCCGAGGACGTCGTCGGCAGCATGGTCGACGTCGAGGAGCACCCGCAGCTGCGGCGCGCCATGGCCGAGGCGCGGATCTGCCGCGAGGAGGACCCGCGCTGGCACCTGGGCGTGCCGGTGCGTCGCGAGGCCATCCCGGTGAAGCGGCACGACGAGGTCATCGCCGTCCTCAGCCGCAACACCAACCTGGCCGTGCCGCGCGTGCCGAGCCCGCTGGAGATCTCCTACCTGGGCAGTGCCGCCGACCTGTGCCAGATGATCTCCGACGGCACGTTCCCCACCACCGAGCCGTCCCCGGACGTGCACACGAGCCCGCGCGTCGGTGACGGCCTGATCCGGCTGGACGCGTCGGGCGCGGTGGTGTTCGCCTCGCCGAACGCGCTGAGCGCCTACCACCGGATGGGGCACGCGTCCGACCTGGTGGGGGTGCACCTGGCGCCGCTGACGCGGTCGCTGATCGGCGACCCGTTCGACGCGACCGAGGTCGCCCAGCGCATCCGGGCCGCGCTCGACGGGCAGCCGTCGATGCGCATCGAGGCCGAGTCGCGCCGGGGCGCCGCGGTGCTGTTCCGGGCGCTGCCGCTGCGGCCGAGGGGCAGCGCGGCGGGCGCGCTCGTGCTGTGCCGCGACGTGACCGAGGTCCGCCGCCGCGACCGCGCCCTGATGTCGAAGGACGCGACGATCCGCGAGATCCACCACCGGGTGAAGAACAACCTCCAGACCGTGGCCGCGCTGCTGCGGTTGCAGAGCCGCCGCACCAGCAGCGAGGAGGCCCGCGAGGCGCTCGCCGAGTCGGTGCGCCGCGTCACGTCGATCGCCCTGGTGCACGAGACGCTGTCCATGTCGGTGGACGAGCGGGTGGACCTGGACGACGTGGTGGACAAGGTCATCCCGATGATGTCGGACGTGGCCGCCACCGAGTCGCAGGTGGTGGTGCGCCGCGAGGGGCCGTTCGGCATCGTGCAGGCCGAGCTGGCCACGCCGCTGGTGATGGTGCTGACCGAACTCGTGCAGAACGCGTTCGAGCACGCCTACCACCCGGGTCAGCGCGGCGAGGTGGTCGTGCACGCCGAGCGCTCGGCGAAGTGGCTCGACGTGGTGATCTCCGACGACGGCCGCGGCCTGCCCCAGGGGTTCTCGCTGGAGCGCACCGACCGGCTCGGCCTCCAGATCGTCCGGACGCTGGTGGAATCCGAACTCAGGGGCTCGTTGAGCTTGCGGAGGCGGCCCAAGGGCGGTACAGAGGCGGTCCTGCGCGTGCCCCTCAGGGCGCGGCGTTAGACTGCTCCCCGTGCACACGTGACGAACCCGCCTCAGCGGTGTCACGTGGTCATGCGGGAGGGTGTGCAACAAGACGAAGGGCCCGACACCTGGCACGGTGTCGGGCCCTTCGTGATTGCCTATCGGCTCAGGCGTTGCTGCGAGCCCGGGTGCGGGCGTTGCGGCGCTTGAGGGCGCGACGCTCGTCTTCGCTCATCCCGCCCCACACGCCGGCGTCCTGGCCGCTCTCCAGAGCCCACGCGAGGCAGTCGGAGACGACGGGGCAACGGCGGCAGACGGTCTTCGCCTCGGCGATCTGGAGCAACGCAGGCCCGCTGTTCCCCACGGGGAAGAACAGCTCGGGGTCCTCGTCGCGGCAGATCGCGCGGTGGCGCCAGTCCATTGGAACTACTCCTCAGCTAGGCGCGCGCAAGGGCGCGCCAGTCGTCAGCGGTCGGTTTTGGGGTGCTTGTGAATGCTTTCACGAACGGCGGGGATGTCAAGGGTTTAGCACTAACCCGGTGAGTGAACTCACCCGAAAGATCGACAGAGTTCACCTGCGGGTTCACGCAACGACGTCACAGCAGGTCGGAACGTCGCGGATGGGTAGCGAGCCGGTCACGCGACGGTCACACAACGCCGCACAGCCGTCACACGGCCACCGTGAGCGCCTCGCGGACGCCCGTGAACTCCACTTCGGTGCACGAGCCGAGCAGGTCGCCGTCGACCTGGAGGTTGACGGGTTCGGTACTCGTCACCCGGACGAACTCGACGTCGTCGCGCCGGAGCAGGTTCGCGCCCTTGGGGTTCCCGTCCGTCGCCAAAAGATGCGCGACGTAGCGGGCAATCGTGGGGAATCCCATCCCGTGCAGCGCGAACAGCCCCAGGCCGCCGTCGAACGAGGTGCTCGGGTTGAGGCGGATCGCCTTGTCGCCGAGGTAGGTCCACGGGTCGGTGTTGGACACGAAGGCCAGCCGCACGTCCTCGAAGGGGGGCTCGTCCGGGACCCGCACGGTGAGCGAGGACGGCTGCCTGCGCTCGGTGAAGTACGTGGTCAGGGCGGTCCGCACGTACAGGCCGGGTGACGCCTGGCGGCCCTTGGCGCGCTGCGCCTCGACGCCCGCGACGACGTCGGCGTCCCAGCCCACGCCCGCGTTGAAGGTGAACCAGCGGTCGTGGTCCTCGTCGCCGCCCGCCGAGGCGACCTTGCCGAGGCTGACCCGGCGGCTGGTGCCGTGCTCGATCGCCTGGAGCAGGCGGTAGGTCGCCTCCACCGGGTCGCGCGGCAGGCCGAGGGCGCCCGCGAACACGTTCGCCGAGCCGCCCGGGACCACGCCGAGCATCGGCAGGTCCGCCAGGGGGCCGCCGGCGCGGGCGCTGTCGCGCACCAGGCCGTTGACCACCTCGTTGACCGTGCCGTCGCCGCCGTGGGCCACGACCAGGTCGTACCCCTCGACGACGGCGCGCGCCGCGGCGTCGGCCGCGTGCCCGCGGTAGTCCGTCTCGACGACGTCGAGCTTCACCTCGCTGGCCAGCGCGTGCGCGAGCACGTCCCGGCCGGCAGGCGTCGTGGCCGTCGCCTGCGGGTTGACCACCAGAAGTGCGCGCACTCCAGCAGAGTAGGACAGTGCGTGACCTGTGACAGATCACGTGTCACCCGGTAGGAGGGTTCAGAGCGCACGAAAGTGGTCCAAATCTCCTTTCCACGTCGCCCTGCTGCACGTCAGCGACAAGTGCACCCCGGCCCGACCGCCGGCTCGCCGAAGACTTCCCATGATCTTCGCCCCTGCGGCGGCCGAAGGGGACTCGCCAACCGGGTGGCCTACGATGCGTGACGAGTACGCACCGTGAGGAAAGGTCCAGCGTGACGCCCCAGCAGCAGGTCCCACCGGCCGTCCGCGCCGCCGGCGCGCTGACCGCGGTGCAGGGGTTGACCGGCCTGGCGTTCGCGGTCGCGCTGGTCCTGCGCTCCTTCGAGGCGGACGAGCCCGGCGGGGTGCTCGGGGAGGCCGCCTACTTCGCGGTCCTGTCGGGCGGCGTCCTCGCCGCCGGGGTGGGGCTGGTGCTCGGCCGGCACTGGGGCCGCACGCCCGCGGTGGTCGTGCAGCTGCTCCTGCTGGGGATCGCCTGGTACGTGTACGGGCCGTCCGGCAGGCAGCTGTGGGGCGCGCTGCTCGGCGCCTACGTGGTCGTCGTGCTGGTGCTGCTGTTCTCCAACCCCGTGCGCCGGTGGGCCCTCGGGGTGGACGAAGAAGACGAATAGGGCATTCGGTCCCCGCCGTTGGTCTGGCTGATCGCCGACTAACGGCGGGTGGCCACCGTCACCGGTAAGAGTGACGCTGTGGGTGGTGAATTCACCACTCCCTGCGTTCGCTGAGGTGACGAATCCATGCGACTCAATCGCGCCCTGTCCGCGGTGGTCGGAGCCACTACCGCCCTGCTGTCCGCGTTCGCGCTGACGACGCTCGCCCCGACGGCCTCCGCCGCCCCGGCCGACGACGTCACGCCGTACATCATCGGCGGCGGCACGGCGTCCAACGCGCCGTGGGCGGCCCGCCTGTTCCGCAACGGCCAGCAGAACTGCTCGGCCACCATCATCGCGCCCACGTGGATCCTGACCGCGCAGCACTGCGTGGCGTCCGCCGGTACCTACACCTTCCGGGTCGGCAGCCTCGACCAGACCACCGGCGGCACCCTGGTCACCGCGACCCGGATCATCCAGCACTCGTCCGCCGACCTGGCCCTGGCCCAGATCGACCGCTCGGTCTCCGGCACCTACGCGCCGCTGGGCACCACCACCGCGGTGGCCGTCAACCAGATCGTGCAGCTCTACGGCTGGGGCGCCACCTGCACCGACCAGCCGGAGATCAACTGCCAGTCGCGCTACCTCAAGTACGCCGACACCCGCGTGACCTCGGTCAACGGGCGCGACTACCGCGGCGGCACCGCCATCTCGGTGACCCGCGTGAACGGCATCGCCGCCGGCGGTGACTCGGGCGGCCCGATGTTCGCCACCAGCCCGGTCGACGGCCGCCGCTACCAGGTCGGCGTCGCGTCCACCTCCGACCGCTCCACGCGCTCGAACTACACCGCCGTCACCCGCTACCGCGACTGGATCCGCTCCTACGCGGGCGTCTGACGCCCGAACCGCCCGGCCGAGGGGGCAGGACCCCTGCGCCGCCCCCTCGGCCGGGAGCCACCCTGCGGGTTTGGTCGCGAGCCCACCCACCAGTCACAATCACACTGCGTGTTCACGTTTGGCGGATGGACACGAACGGAGTAGCCAGATACGGTCTGGCAGGCGTTCACGCCGCTCCGGGTGCCGTGCAGGGTGAGGTGCGCAGTGCAGAACCCCCCGAGGTGGGTGTCGGCGTCGGGTGACGTCGACCGGCCCAACGCGGCCAGGCTCTACGACTACTACCTCGGCGGCGCGCACAACTTCGCGGTCGACCGCGAGTACGCCGAGCGGTCGATGCGGCACGTCCCCGCCGCCGCGATGGTCCAGCACAGCCGCGCGTTCCTGCGCCGGGCGGTGCGCGAGTGCGTCTCGCGGGGCATCCGCCAGTTCCTCGACCTCGGCTCCGGCATCCCGACCGCGGGCAACGTCCACGAGGTCGCCCAGCAGGTCGACCCGACGTGCCGCGTGGTGTACGTGGACCACGACCCGACCGCCGTGGCGCACAGCCGCGCGATGCTGCGGGACAACTCCGGCGCCGCCATCGCCGAGGCCGACATCCGCGACGTGGCCGCCGTGCTCGGCACGACCGAGGTGCGCGGGATGCTCGACCTGACCGAGCCGGTCGCCGTGCTCATGGTCGCGGTCCTGCCGTTCGTGCGGGACGAGGACGGCCCCGCCGGGATGATCGCCGGCTACCGCGACGCGCTGGCCGCCGGCAGCGTGCTGGTGGTGAGCCACCTGACCGGCGACGTGCAGCCCTCGGTGGTGGAGGAGCTGATCGGCGTGGCCGAGGGGACGCTGATGCCGATGGTGGCCCGCTCCAAGGCCGAGCTGGAGGTCATGCTGGAGGGCTGGGAGCTGCTGGAACCCGGTCTGGTGCTGGCGACCCGGTGGCGCGGCGAGGACGAGCCGGAGACCGGTGCCGAGGCCGTCTCCTACGGCGCGGTGGGCGTGAAGCGGCCTGCCCCGTGAACGGTCTGCCGCGTGAGGCGGTCTACGGCCTGGGCTCGTCGCCCTCGCCGAGCAGCCGGGTCTGCTCCTTGAGCACCTCGACCGCGCGCTCGACCCAGTCCGCGATCACCCGCTGCTGCTCGGGCGTGTAGCGGTCGCCCAGCTCGGCCATCGCCGCGGCCAGGCCCGCGAACACCCGGCCGAACGCGCCGGGCACCGCGCTGATCACCACCCGCCGCCGGTCGTCGGGGTCGGGTTCGCGGCGCACCAGGCCCGCGCGCTCCAGCCGGTCGGCCACGCCGGTGACCGCGCCGGGCGTCAGGTTGATCTCCTTCGCCAGCTCGCCGGCGCTCAGGGGGCCCTTGCTGCCGATGAGCGCGAGCGCGCGCTGGTCCACCGCGGTCACGCCGAGGCGCGCGCCCACCGCCTCGTGGAACGCGACCACCGCCGTGCTCAGCTCGCGCCCGTGGTCCATGGCGGTCACTTTACCTCGGCAGATATTTCAGTACACTGAACTAAAATCTTTACTGACTGAGGGGGTTGGGGTGCGGGAGCTGTCGTTGGCGCTCGACGTGCTGCGCTGGGCGGCCGGGTTCTACCTGCGGCACTGGCGCTGGGTCGTGGGGCTGTCGCTGGTCGCGTCCGCGCAGCGGTTGGTGGTCGTCACCCGGGACCTGCCGCCGGGCCTCGCCCTGGCGTCCGAGGTGCTGGTGGCGGGGGTGCGGGTCGCGCTCGTCGTGCTGGTCTGGCGGGTGGCCGTGCGCGGTGAGCGGCCGGACTGGGCCGGCGCACGGGCGTTCGCCCGGCGGCACTGGCCGTCGCTGGGGTGGCACGTCGTGCTGATGGCGGCGGCGGCCCTGGTGTTCGACGTCGGCCTGGAGGGCGCGGGCGCGCTGCTGCCCGAGGCGTGGCGGCGGACCTACCTGGCCGTGCTGCTGTTCCTGAAGAACCCGACGGTCATCGCGTTCACCGTGCTGTGGTGGGTCGGGGTGGTGCGGCAGGCCGCGCTCGGCGGTGCGGCCGTCAGCCGTCCCGCCCCAGTCGGGTGAGGGCGTCGTCGGTGAGGCGGAAGACGGTCCACTCGTCCTGCGGGACCGCGCCGAGCGACTTGTAGAAGCCGATCGCGGGCGCGTTCCAGTCGAGCACCGACCACTCCAGCCGCGCGTAGCCGCGGGCGACGCACTCCTCGGCCAGGGCCGTCAGCAGCGCCTTGCCGAGGCCGCTGCCGCGGTGCGCCGGCTGGACGTAGAGGTCTTCGAGGTAGATGCCGTGCGTGCCGCGCCACGTGGAGAAGTTGAGGAACCACAGGGCGGTGCCGACGACGCGACCGTCCACTTCGGCCACGTGGCCGAACAGCGCGGGTGCGTCGCGGAAGAGGGCGTCGTGCAGCTGCGCCTCGGTCAACCGGCACTCGTCGCGGGCGCGCTCGTACTCGGCCAGCTCCTCGGCGAGGCGCACGGCGGCGGGCACGTCCTCCGGCCGGATGCGGCGGACCCGGGGGTCAGTCAACGTCGAACTCCCAGGCCGGCACGTTCAGCCGGCGCACCTGGGGGTCGCCGCGCTCGTCGCCGAGCACCGTCGTGCCCGCCGGGTCGAGTCCGAAGTGGACACCCTCGCTGGGCGGCAGGTTGAGCCAGGTGGCGATGAGGACGCGGCTGAAGTGGCCGTGCCCGACCAGCACCACGTCACCGCTCACCAGCGCCTTGCGCGCCGCCTCCAGCACCCGAACGGCCCGCTCGTGCACCAGCTCGGCCGTCTCGCCGCCGGGGGTGGGGTGCGACCACACGGTCCAGCCGGGCACGGTCTCCCGGATCTGCGGCGTGGTCAGGCCCTCGTAGTCGCCGTAGTCCCACTCGGCGAGGTCCTCGGTGCGCTCGACGTCGTGCAGCCCGGCCAGCTCGGCGGTCCGCCAGGCCCGCTGCCGGGGGCTGGCCAGCGCGAGGGCCGGCGGCCGGTCCGTCCCGCGCAACCGCGCGAGCACCGCCCCGGCCCGCCGCGCCTGCTGCACGCCGGTCTCGGTGAGCGGGATGTCGGTGCTCCCCGTGTGCCGCCCGCTCTCGGACCACTCCGTCTGCCCGTGCCGCAGGAGGTACACGTGTGAGGTCACGGGGCCGATCTTACGGACGCCACCCCCGACCCGCCTCGGTGCGACACGTGCTCCGCGCCACGTTCGCGGCTCCGGTTGTCCGAAGTCGCCGCCGGTGGTGAGGCGGGCTCACGAAGGCCGGGCGCGGCGGGGCGGGACAGGCCGCGGACAAGGAAGAGCGCTGACCACCGGGAAGGTCCCCGCTGGTCAGCGCTCCGCGATCGTGCTCAGGCTGCGGCCTTCGTCTCCCAGAAGATCTTGTCGATCTGGGCGATCAGGTCGAGCAGCTCCTGGCCCTTGGCGGGGTCCATGGAGCCCTTGGCGCCGGACGCGCCGGCGGCCTTGGTGGCCCGGTTGAACAGGTCGTGCAGCTCCGGGTACTTCTCGAAGTGCGGCGGCTTGAAGTAGTCGGTCCACAGCACCCACAGGTGGTGCTTCACGAGATCCGACCGCTGCTCCTTGATCAGGATGGCACGGGCGCGGAACTCGGGGTCCTCGTTCGCCTGGTACTTCTCCTGAATCGCCTTGACCGACTCGGCCTCGATCCGGGCCTGGGCCGGGTCGTAAACACCGCACGGGAGGTCGCAGTGCGCGGTGGCCTCCAGGAGCGGGCGGCGGAGTGAACGGATGCGCGACAGAAGTCGCATCTTTCCTCCCTGACAGTGGATGCTCCGACGTGCGGAACCCTACTCCGGGGCCGGGGCGCGAGCAGGTGGAGGTGATCGTTGGCACCGTCGGAGGCCAACCCGTTGCCGCTGGTTCGGGTGGTCGGGCCGTCCATGTCGCCCACCCTGCGGAACGGTGACGTCGTGGTCGTCGCCTACCGGAGACCGCCGAGACCGGGTGATCTCGTGCTGGTCAGGTGGCGCGCCCGGCCCGCGCAGCTGTCGGTCAAGCGGGCCGTGCGCGAGGTCGGCGGGGGGTGGTACGTCGAGAGCGACAACCCCTTCGGGACGACGGACTCGCGGACGCTGGGCGCGGCCGAGGTGGTCGGGGTGGTCCGGTACCGCCTGTGGCCGCGCCCCCGCCGGCTGCGCTGACCGGGCCGCCGTCCCGGCCGCGCGGCCGGGACGGCGACTCAGCCGCGCAGCTTCGCGTACCAGGCCGTGCACTCGTCGTAGGACGGCAGCAGGCCGGCCTCGCGGGCCTCGTCCACCGTCGGCGCGGCGGCGTCCTTGGGCGAGAGCAGGGGCTCCACGTCGGCCGGCCACGGCAGGGGGAGCGACAGCGGGTTGACGGCGCGCTCGGCCTTCGGGTTGAAGCCCTCCGAGCACAGGTACGACGTGACCGTGCCGTCCTCCAGCGCCATCAGCGCGTGGCCGAGGCCCTCGGGGACGTAGACCGAGTTGAACCGGTCGGGCGACAGCTCCACGGCGTCCCACTCGCCGAACGTCGGCGACCCCACCCGCAGGTCCACCACGACGTCGAGCAGCCGGCCGCGCGGGCAGTGCACGTACTTCGACTGGCCGGGCGGCACGTCGGCGTAGTGCAGCCCCCGGACGACCCCGCGCCGCGACTCGCTGTGGTTGGTCTGCGCGACCCGCAGCGGGTGGCCCACGGCCTCGACGAACGCCGCCTCCTGGAACGGTGCGACGAAGAGGCCCCGTTCGTCGGGGAACACCGAAGGTGTGAACTCGAAAGCGCCGGGGATTTTCAACTCACGTGCCTGCATGGCGAACACCCTAGGACCTGCCGGCTCTTGACCGATCCTGCCTGCGGAAACTGACCGGTCGGTGCAGAAAACCGGACGTACGTTCTGCGAAAACCCGCTCTGACCTGCGGAAAGACTGTGACCCCCGTCGCAGACAGCACCCCTTGTCGCTGCCATGCTTGCCCGACACCACCCCCAGGGACGGCGCGCCACCGCGTGCCGGAGCCCGCAGCCAGGCCCCGTCGACCCGCGTGACAACGCCGGTCCCGGTGCGCCGCAGGAATCGCGCACCGCAGGAGGGACTCCCGTGACCGCAGTGAACGAGAAACCGACCACCGCCGAACTCACCGACGACGAGATCTTCAGCGCCCACGAGGGCGGCAAGCTGGGCGTGAGCGTCACCGCCTCGCTGGCCGACTCGCGCGCGCTGTCCATCGCCTACTCGCCCGGCGTGGCCCGGGTCAGCCAGGCCATCGCCGAGGAGCCGGCCCTGGCCGCCCGCTACACGTGGGCGCACCGGCTGGTCGTCGTGGTCAGCGACGGCACCGCCGTGCTGGGCCTGGGCGACATCGGCGCGAGCGCGTCGCTGCCCGTCATGGAGGGCAAGGCGGCCCTGTTCAAGACCTTCGGCGGCCTCGACTCGATCCCGCTGGTGCTCGACACCACGGACGTCGACGAGATCGTGGAGACCCTGGTCCGGCTGCGCCCGTCGTTCGGCGCGGTCAACCTGGAGGACGTCGCCGCGCCGCGCTGCTTCGAGCTGGAGAAGCGGCTGATCGAGGCCCTGGACGTGCCGGTCATGCACGACGACCAGCACGGCACCGCGGTCGTCACGCTGGCCGCGCTGCGCGGCGCCAACACCGTGCTGGGCAAGGACGCCGCGAACCAGCGGGTCGTCATCTCCGGCGCGGGCGCGGCGGGCGTGGCCTGCGCGAACATCCTCCTCGCGGCCGGTGTCGGCGAGGTCGTGATGGTCGACTCGCGCGGCATCGTGCACGAGGGCCGCGACGGGCTCAACCCGGTGAAGGCCGAGCTGGCCTCGCGCACCAACGGCAGCGGCCTGCGCGGCGGCATCGCCGAGGCGCTGCGCGGCGCGGACGTGTTCGTCGGCGTCTCCTCGTCCAGGGTCGGCGAGGACCTGATCGCGAGCATGGCCGACGACGCGGTCGTGTTCGCGCTGTCCAACCCCGACCCGGAGGTCCACCCGGAGGTCGCCGCGCGGCACGCCGCGATCGTCGCCACCGGGCGCAGCGACTTCCCCAACCAGATCAACAACGTGCTCGCGTTCCCCGGCATCTTCCGCGGCGCGCTGGACGCGGGCGCCACCCGGATCACCGAGAACATGAAGCTCGCCGCGGCGGACGCCATCGCGGCCGTGGCCTCGGACGACCTGGCCGCGGACCGCATCGTGCCGAGCGCCCTCGACCCGCGCGTCGGACCTGAAGTGGCCACCGCCGTGGCCTTGGCAGCCCGCCAGGACGGAGTAGCCTGACCGGTGTCGGAGTCGGGAGAGCTCCGGCCGCAGAGCCCACACCCCTCGACAAGGCAACGAACTCACTAACGTGACGTTTCGTTAGCCCGTTGGGGGGTGGGCGATGACGCTCCGAAGCGCTACCGTCCCTCCCCACGGGTGAATATTGCCCGTGGAGAGGGGCACCCCGTCAGGGGTCTGCGGTCGGGTGCGGTCGGGCCGGTCATCCCTGCCGTGAACACGGGAAGGTGGGACCGTGCCCAAGCGGGTTGGACGGGCTCCTGTGGTGCTCGACCCTGCGCGCCCGCCGGACGGCGGGGTGGCGCTGGACGGCCTGGCGATGCCCGAGGCACCCACGCTGCTGTGCGACCCCAAGGGCGTCGTCATGCGCGCCAACCCCGCCGCGGTCGAGCTGGCCCGCGTCCCCTCCGCCGACCACCTGGTCGGCCGCCCGCTCGGCGAGCTGCTGCTCGGCGACCACGACGACCTGCGCCTGCACCGCGGCGACGGCGCGCTCCTGCCGGTCCGCGCGGTCCGGATGCCCGTGCCCGGCACGGGCCTGCACGCCGTGCTCCTGGTCGACGTCTCCGACCTGGCCAGGGCCGCCGAGGACCTGCGCGACGAGCAGCGCAGGCTGCGCACCGTGCAGCGGGTCGCGCAGATCGGCTCGTGGGAGTACGACCCGGACACCGGCGTCACGGTCTGGTCCGAGACCCACTACGAGATGATGGGCCTCAAGCCCGACGAGGTCGTGCCCGGCGCGCAGGCCGTGCTGGACGTGGTGCACCCCGACGACTACGACATGGTCGCCAGCTACTGGTCCAACCGGGAGCTGGACGGCAACCCCATCGACATCGTCTACCGCATCTACCGGCCCGACGGCGACCTGCGCTGGATCAGGGGCGTCGCCGAGGCGAAGCTGCGCTCGGACGGGCGCACCCAGTTCATCACCGGCTACATCCGCGACATCACCGACCAGTGGCGCTCCGACCGCGCCCTGGAGACCGAGCGCGCCCGGCTGCTGGAGGCGCAGCGCATCGCGCGCATGGGCAGCTGGAGCTACGAGGCGTCGCCCGTCGCGGCGCAGCCCGGCCGGGTCCACCGCAGCGAGGTGCTGCTGGAGATGTACGCCGAGCTGGGCGTCCTCCCCGACGACGACCTGCTGTGCGGCGTGCACCCGGAGGACCGGGGCCGGCTGGAGGACCTGCGCCGCGCGCTGCTGCGCCCCCGGGACGGCGACCCGGACGCGGGCCGCACGCTGGAGGTGGAGGTGCGCAGCGAGCTGGGCGACCGCGTCTACGTGTGCCGCGCCCGCGCCGAGTTCGAGGGCGGCCGGGTCCGCCGGCTGCACGGCACCGTCCAGGACGTGACCGACGCCCGCGCGCTGGAGCGCCAGCTGCGCGAGGACCGGCGGCGGCTCGCCGACGCGCAGAAGGCCGCGCAGCTCGGCGTGTGGGAGTGGAACCTCCAGACCGGCGACGTGCTGTGGTCGGACATGATGACGCTGCTGTTCGGCGTGCCGCGCGAGGAGCACACCCGCTACCAGACCTACCTGGACCTGGTGCACCCCGAGGACCGCGCCTGGGTCGACGACCTGTGGCAGCAGCTGGCGACCGGGGAGCGGCCGATCCAGCTGGAGCACCGCATCGTGCGCCGGGACGGCGCGGTGCGCGTGTTCCGCTGCTACGGCGTGGTGGTCAAGGGCCCGGACGGGCTCCCGCTGGCCGTCGGCACCGCCCAGGACATCACCGAGCAGCGCGCGACCGAGACCCGGATGAAGAGGTCGAGCCAGCGGTTCGCCGACCTGGTGTCGCTCACGCCCGTCGGCATCGGCCTGTTCGACGAGGGCGAGCGGCTCGTCGACGCCAACGACGCCCTGTGCGACCTGCTCGGCATGGACCTGGAGCAGCTGCGCGGGATGACCGCGGGCGACCTCACGCACCCCGACGACGTCGGCAACCCGCTGCCGTCGATCGACGAGATGTCCGCGGTGGGCGCCGAGCGCACGCACAAGGTGCCGCAGCGCATCCTGGTGCGCCGCGACGGCGTGCAGGTCTACTGCGAGCTGCACGTCGCGCTGTCCGTGCAGGACGACGGCCGCCGGTTCTGGCTGATCGTCTTCCAGGACATCACCGAGCGCCGCCGCACCGCCGAGGCGCTGCGCCACCAGGCCACGCACGACGAGCTGACCGGCCTGCCCAACCGGGCGCTGGTCAAGGAGATGCTCGGGACGCTGCTGGAGTCGCCGGAGCGGTCGAAGGTGGCCGTGCTGTTCTGCGACATCGACAACTTCAAGCGGGTCAACGACTCGCTGGGCCACGACGCGGGCGACGAGCTGCTGGTCGCGCTGGCCCGCCGGCTGGAGGGCGGCCTGCCGGACGGCTGCACGGCGGCCAGGCTGTCCGGCGACGAGTACGTGATCATCTGCGAGAACATCGACCACGTCGGCGGCGTGGACAAGCTGGCGACCACGGTGGCGAGCCTGCTGCGCACGGTGGTGCCGGTGCACGGGCAGCTGGTGCGGGTGTCGGCGTCGATCGGCGCGGCGGTGCCCAACGGGTCCCGGGCGACCGGCAACGACCTGCTGCGGTTCGCGGACGCGGCGATGTTCGAGGCGAAGCGGTCCGGCGCGGGCCGGGTGTCGCTGGCGTCGGCGGCGCTGATCGCGTCGGCGGACCGGCAGGTGCACCTGGAGGGGCAGCTGCGCGAAGCGCTCCAGCACGACGGGTTGGCGCTGCACTTCCAGCCGGTGGTCGGCGTGGACGGGTCGGTGCAGACGGCGGAGGCGCTGGTGCGCTGGCCGCACCCGGACCGCGGCCTGCTGCCGCCGGACATCTTCCTGCCGGTGGCCGAGCAGGGCGACCTGCTGCGCGAGCTGGACCGGTGGGTGCTGCGCACGGCGCTGAAGGAGGCGTCGACGTGGCCGTCGCCGGGCGACCAGCCGGTGTCGGTGGCGGTGAACCTGGCCGGCCTGGTGCCGGGCGACCCGGAGTTCGTCGACATCGTCGCCGACACGATCGCCGAGACCGGCATCGCGTGGGACCGGGTGGTGCTGGAGCTGGTCGAGACCGCCCTGGTGGACCTGCCCTCGCGGGTGCGGCAGTCGATGGACGAGCTGGTCGAGCGCGGCATCCGGTTCGCCGTCGACGACTTCGGCACCGGCTACTCGTCGCTGGCGCGGCTCAAGGACCTCCCGGCGCAGATCATCAAGGTCGACCGGCGGTTCGTGTCCGGCGTGGGCAACGACTCGTCGGACTTCGCGGTGGCGCGGGCCGTGGTGGACATGGCGCGGGCGATGGGCCGCAAGTGCGTGGCCGAGGGCGTGGAGACCGCGACCCAGTTCCACGTGCTGCGCGGCGTCGGCGTGGACGCCTACCAGGGCTGGCTGTTCTCCCGACCGGTGCCGCCGAAGGAGTTCCGCGCGATCCTCGCCCTCGGACCCCTGCACATACCCCGCGCCGGTTGATCCGCGATACTCCACGATCGGGTGACGGCCGGCAGTGGGGGGACGTGCGTGGACCCGGAACGGATGATCGCGGACCTGGAGGCGAAGGCGCGTGACCTCGCCCGGCGTTCGCGCGAGGTGCGCGAGGGCATCCGCGCCGCGTCGGCCACCGCCTCCTCGCCGGACGGCGCGGTGACCGTGACCGTCGCCCCCAACGGGGCGCTGCGCGACATCGCGTTCGCCCGGTCCGGCGAGGTGCCCGACGAGCTGCTGGGCGAGCTGGTGCTGGCGACCGTCCGCCGGGCGCAGGCCGAGGTGGCGCGCCGGGTGGCCGAGGTCGTCGAGCCCGAGTTCGGCGGCACCGAGGCGATGGACTTCCTGACCGGCTTCCTCCCGGCCGACGAGCCGGTGGCGCGCGTGCCGCTGCTGCCGCCGCCCGCCGTGCGCGCGGAGGAGGTGCCGGACGCCGCCCCCGACCTGCCGCTGCCGCGCAGCCTGCGGGGCTGGGACGAACCGGACCGGCGCGAACCGGACCGGCGCGAACCGGACGAGGGCGGGGGGACGGCCCGGCGGTGAGCGACCTCGACCTGCGCGCGCACGCCGGCGGCTCCCGCTCCGGCGACCCCGGCGGCTCCCGGTCGGACGGGGTGGCCGCCGGCCTGGCCCGCGCCGACCTGGGCGGTGACGCGTTCGGCCTGCTGCTGCGCCCCTTCGCCGAGGACGCCGCCCGCGTCGTCGACGACGTCCGCCGCGCGCTGGTCGACAGCCGGGTCGACGCCCCGAGGTGCGGGGGTACGGCCGCGCCGGGCCGCGGGCTGGCCGCCGCCTGGCTGGACACGCTGGGCCTCGCGCTGGACCCGTTCGAGGCGCTCGACGCGGCCGGGGTGGGCTGGCTGGTCGAGCACGTGCGCTTCCTGCGCGCCCCGCTGGACTGGCTGGAGGGCGACGGCGCGCGGATCAAGGAGGCGGTCGCGCGCTGGCGGCAGGCGTCGCTCGACCTGGACCGCCTCGCCCGCGACCGCCGCTACGAGGTGCGCGTCGAGGTGACCGGCTGGGCGCCGCGCGCGGCCGAGGCGTTCCGGCGGGCGCGGCTGGAGTCGGCGGACGAGGCCGAGGAGGCGTCCCGCGCCTGCGCCGCGGTCGCCGACCACGTGTCCACGGCGGGCACCGTCACCGCCGCCGTGCGCGGCATGGTGCGCGACCTCGTCGTCCTGTTCGCCCGCGAGGCGGTCCGCAACGCCGCGGTGGCGCTGGCGGCGGCGGAGGCGAGCGCCGGGGCGTCGGTGGCGGCGTTCGCGGCGTGGGCGGTCGGCCGGGCGGCGGCGGTGCTGGAGCGGATCACCGAGCAGGTGCTGAAGCTGCTGCGCGCGGTCGCCCGCATCCTGGGCAGGCTGGAGGAGCTGGCGGCCTCGCTCGGGGCGCCCCCGTCACCGAACCCCTGAGCCGCAGTAGCCCTTGAGCCCCGCAGGCCCGGGGCCGTCAGCGCGCCGACTCGGCGACCAGCGGCAGCAGGGCGGCGATCCGGTGGCGCGGCAGGTCGATCAGCCGCAGCTCCAGGTCGTCCGACTCGCCCACCGCCTCCTCGATCCGCTGCCTCGCCTCGCGCTTGGTCAGCGCGCCGCGCGACGCCGTGACCAGCGCCTCGCGCCACACGTTGCCGAGCTTGCCGTGCGCCCGCACCAGCACCTCGCGCACGGCCAGGCCACCGGTGTCCAGGGTCCCCGCGAGCACCTGGTCGGCCACCACGACGCAGTGCTTGCCGTCCGGCGTGGACCGCAGGTACCGCAGCGCGAACCTGGTGCCCACCAACGAGGCCAGGCCCTTCTGCCCCTTCTCGGACGCCACGTCGGGGTGGTTGTTCGGCACCAGCGCGGCCATCCGGCCCGGCGAGCAGGCGAGCAGGGTGCGCAGCAGCCACGGCCCGGGGTCGCCGGACAGGTCCACCGCGAGCGACGCCGCGCCCTTGCCGACCGGCTCCGCCCAGCCGGGCCGACGCGGCTTCGGCGGCGGCGAGGACTCCGGGCGCGGGGCGAGGTCCACCAGCGCCTCCAACGCCTCCGACCCGGGACCGGACGCCTCCACCGACTGCGGGCCGTGCGTGTAGATGGAGGTGCGCGCGGGCGCCACCGGTCGGCGCGACGTGGGCCGGCACACGTACAGGTCGGCCGCGCTGCCGATGGCCTGCGCGCCGTCGAACCGGTGGAACGCGGGCAGGATCGCCTCGAACACGAGCCCGAGCCGTTGCAGCTCCTGCTGCACCTTCAGCCCCAGCGCGGGCGTGCGGTCGCTGAACCCGTGCGCCAGCAGCACCCGCCCGCGGCCCGGGTCGGCGAGGCACTCGACGGCCCGCCCGGCGAACAGCGCCATGCCCTCCGGCGTGTAGGGCGGGTCGCTGAACACCAGGTCCGCCGACTCCAGCACGGCGGGCGGCAGGCCGAACCGGAAGTCCGCGTGCACGGTGGTGATCGACAGGCCGCGTTCGGCGGCCCGCGCGTCCACGTACTCCAGCAGCCGGTCGTCCACGTCGACCACGACCACCCGCACGTCGGGGTTCACCGAGCACACCGCGAGCGAGGTGAGGTCGTGGTCGCCCAGGCACAGCAGCGTGCGGCCGGCCAGGTCGTAGGTGGTGTCCAGCCACAGCGCGCGCTTCAGCGCGGTCTCCGCCGTCGCCTGCACGTGGTCCAGCGCGGCCAGCGGCGGCGGCACGTCGGCGATGTCGGCGAGGATCGTGCGCAGCTGCGCGGTGTGCCGGGACAGCAGCGCGCCGAACGGGTCCACGAGGTCGTCGCCGCCCACGCCGAACCCGGCGTAGTCGGCGGCGTGCGCGGGGGAGAGCCGGTACCGGTCGCCGTCGGTGTCCAGGTCGTCGCCGATCGCGGTCAGCAGCTCCTGCACGGTGCGCCGGGGCACCGCCGGGAGCCGCACCAGCTCGGCCAACGGGTGCCAGTCGCCGGCGAGCAGGTCGACGACGCGGCGGAGCCCTCGGGCGTGCGCGCCGCGCTCGGCCAGGAGCGCGCGGACTAGTTCGGTTGCCACAACCGGTGCAGCCTACTGACCGGAATCTGGAACGCCGTGCCACGGTCGGGCTAACGGGCTAGGGTCGACCGACGCTTGACGACCATCGGCGAGAGGACCCCGGGTGATCGAGTTCCGCGACGTGACCAAGCGGTTCGACGGCGGGACCACGGCGGTGGACGGGCTGGACCTCGTGGTGGAGGCGGGCACGATCACGGTCTTCGTAGGACCGTCGGGCTGCGGCAAGACCACGTCGCTGCGCATGGTCAACCGGATGATCGACCCCACCTCCGGCACGATCCTGGTGGACGGCGAGGACGTCTCCGACGTGGACCCGCCGACCCTGCGCCGCGGCATCGGGTACGTCATCCAGCAGGCCGGCCTGTTCCCGCACCGCACGGTGCTGGACAACGTCGCCACCGTGCCGCTGCTCACCGGCTGGACGCGCCGCAGGGCCCGCGAGCGCGCCGCCGAGCTGCTGGAGCTGGTGGGCCTGCCCGCCGAGCTGGGCCGCCGCTACCCCGCGCAGCTCTCCGGCGGCCAGCAGCAGCGCGTCGGCGTGGCGCGCGCGCTCGCCGCGGACCCGCCCGTGCTGCTGATGGACGAGCCGTTCAGCGCCGTCGACCCGGTGGTGCGCGAGGGGTTGCAGGACGAGCTGCTGCGGCTCCAGGCCGAGCTGGACAAGACCATCGTGTTCGTCACGCACGACATCGACGAGGCCGTGCGCATCGGCGAGAAGGTCGCGGTGTTCCGGACCGGCGGCGTGCTCGCCCAGTACGCGCCGCCCGTCGAGCTGCTGACCCGTCCCGCGGACGACTTCGTCGCGTCCTTCGTCGGCAAGGACCGCGGCTACCGCAGCCTGTCCTTCGTGGACCCCTCCGGCGTGGTGGTGTCGGACGTGCCCACCGTGCCGGAGGGGTCGCCCGCCGCGCCCGGCGACGGGTGGCGGCTCGTCGTGGACGCCGACAAGAGGCCGCAGGGCTGGGTCGCGCCCGACGGCGCCGCGGTGCCCGGCGGCTCGCTCTACGAGGTGGGCGCGCCCGTGCGCGGCGCCCTGGACGCGGCGCTGTCCTCGCCGTCGCGGCTCGGCGTGGCCGTCGACGCCGGCGGCAGGCTGGCCGGCGTCGTCACCGCCCGGCAGGTCCTCGACGTGATCGAGGGCCGCCGTGGGTGACGTCGTGACCTACCTGAGCGACGCCGGCACCCGCGCGGCGCTGCTCGACATGCTCCTCGACCACGTCTACCTGTCGCTGGTGCCGCTGGTCGTGTCCGTGCTGCTGGCGATCGTCCTCGGCCTGCTGTGCCACCGGTTCCGCCGGCTCAACGCGGCGCTGATCGGCGTGTCGAACATCGTCTACACGATCCCGTCGCTGGCCCTGTTCGCGATCATCCCGGCGATCCTCGGCACCCGGGTGCTCGACCCGCTCAACGTCGTCATCGCGCTCACCGTCTACACGACCGCGCTGCTCGTGCGCCCCGTCGCCGAGGCGCTCGACGCGGTGCCCGCGCACGTCACGGCCGCCGCCACCGCGATGGGCTTCCGGCCGGTGCGCCGCTTCCTCACCGTGGAGCTGCCGCTGTCCGTGCCGGTGCTCGCGGCCGGCGTGCGGGTCGGTTCGGTCAGCAACATCAGCCTGGTCAGCGTCGGCGCGCTCATCGGCACCGGCGGCCTCGGCACGCTGTTCACCGACGGGTTCCGCCAGCGCTACCTCGCGCCGATCGTCATCGGCATCGTGCTGACCCTGCTGCTGGCCCTCGTGGTCGACCTGCTGCTGGTGCTGCTGCGCAACCGGCTCACCCCGTGGGCGGGGGTGACCAGGTGATCTTCGCGGACGCGCTCGCGTGGCTGCTGGACCCGGCCAACTGGACCGGCACCAAGTCCATCCCGGTGCGGGTGGGCACCCACCTGCTGTACTGCCTCGGCGCGGTCCTGGGCGCGGCGGCCGTCGCCGTGCCGCTCGGGCTGTTCGTCGGCCACACGGGCCGCGGCGGCGTCGTGCTCGTCGGCACGGGCAACGCCCTGCGCGCCCTGCCCACCCTCGGCCTGGTCACGTTCCTGTACCTGGTCGCGGGCGGCGGCACGGCCGGCGTGCTGATCGGGTTGGTCGTGCTGGCCGTCCCGCCGATCCTGGCGGGCACCTACGCGGGCATCCAGGACGTCGACCGCGGGGTCGTGGACGCGGCGCGCGGCATGGGCATGACCGGCGCGCAGCGGCTGTGGCGGGTCGAGGTGCCCAACGCGCTGCCGCTGCTGGTGGGCGGTCTGCGCAACGCCACGCTCCAGGTCGTCGCGACCGCCTCGGTCGCGGCGTACGTGGGCATCGAGACGCTGGGGCGTCCGCTGCTCGACGGGCTGCGGGTGCTGGACTACGGGCAGTTCGTGGGCGGCGCGGTCCTCATCGCGCTGCTCGCGGTCGCGCTCGACGTCCTGCTCGCGCTCGTCGGTCGGCTGGTCGTGCCGACGGGTTTGCGGGTGTCCGCGCGTGCCGCGCGGGGACCGTCGAGGCGTCGGCGCCGGGAGGAACCGGTGCTCGTCGATTCAGGAGGAAGCACGGCATGAAGCGCACGTTGGCCGTCATCGTCGCGTCGGCCGCACTGGTGGTCTCCGCCTGCGGGTCCGCGGAGGACCTGAGCGGGAGCGACCAGCAGGCCGCGTCGGGTGAGGTCGTGGTCGGCTCGGCCGACTTCACCGAGAACAAGATCCTCGCCGAGATCTACGCGGGGGCGCTGAACGCCGCCGGTGGGAAGGCGACGGTCAAGGCCGGCATCGGCGCCCGCGAACTGCTCGTCAAGGCGTTGCAGGACAAGTCGCTCGGCGTGGTGCCGGAGTACACGGGCAACCTGCTCAACTACTTCGACAAGGCCAACACCGCCACCGAGGCGGAGGAGGTCTACGCGGCGCTGAAGTCGAAGACGCCGTCCGGCCTGGAGGTGCTGGCCAAGTCCGAGGCGGAGGACAAGGACGTCCTGGTGGTCACCAAGGCCACCGCGGACAGCGGCGTGAAGTCCATCGCCGACCTCGGCTCGGGCAAGTACGTGCTCGGCGCGGCGGGCGAGTGGGCCCAGCGCTGGGAGAGCAAGGTCAACGAGCTGTACGGGGTCTCGTTCACCGAGATCAAGACCACCGACGCGGGCGGCCCGATCACCGTGGACGCGCTGAAGAACGGCACCGTGCAGGTGATCAACCTCTACACGACGTCGGCCGACATCGCGGCGAACGACTTCGTCGAGCTGGAGGACCCGAAGGTCATGTACCCGGCGCAGAACATCGTGCCGCTGCTGCGGTCCGACGCGGTCGACGCCAAGGGCAAGGCGGCGCTGGACAAGGTCTCGGCGGCGCTCACCACCGAGAACCTCGCCGACCTCGTGAAGCAGGTGGACGTGGACAAGAAGACCGCGGCCAACGTGGCCGCCGAGTTCCTCAAGACCGTCTCGTTCTA
>NZ_JBPKJK010000102.1:0-32205 GCF_051756985.1 Saccharothrix sabaoui | reverse complement strand
CTCCGCCGTGCGTGCCCCCGTCTTACGCCGACTCGCGGTCGAGCGCGGCGTCCGCCGCCAGCAGGCGCAGCACCGCGCGGGCCACCTCGTCGTTCTGCCGGAACGCCGGCGCGTTCGTGCCGGGCCGCGCGAACGCCGCGAACGCCGCGTTCGTGGTGTACGGCCCGACCGCGAACCGGCGCGCGTGCGGCACCCCGGCGGCGTCCACGAGCCTGCTGTCCGCGGCCGACACGCCCACCAGCCCGCCCTCGTCCCGCAGCTCCCCCGCCGCCAGCAGCGACCGCAGCAGCGGGTCCGCCGTGCGCTCCAGCCGGTGCACCGGCAGCCGCGCCTCGACCAGCCCGGTCGCCCGCACGACGTGCCCCGGCGTGCTCGCGCTGCCCGCCAGGAAGACGCCGTCCTCGGCCCGCACCCACGTGTCCGCGCCCAGGAACCGCACGACACCCGCGCGGGACAGCGCCAGCAGCTCCTCCAGCCGGTCCGGCGGCGGCCCGCTGGCGAACCAGCTGAAGAACCCGCGCCACCAGCCGTCGTCGCCGCGCAGCCGCCCCGAGGCCGCCAGCCGCGCGAACTGCCCGTACACGCCGAGCAGCGCGAGGAACGCGCCCAGGTCGGCGCTGTGCGCCGGGTCGCCGCGCCGGGCCACGTCCGCCTCCACGTACCCGCGCACGTGCTCCTGGAACTCCTCGGCGGAGCCGAACACCCGCCCCGCCAGGGGCCGGTCGAGCCGCTCGAAGTCGATCCGGTCCTCCGCCGCGGGCACGGCCCGCTCCTCCAGCGCCCGCATCCCCGCGCCGTACCAGTCGAGCCCGGCGAACTCCGCGGCGAACTCCTCCCACGGCACGCGCACCCGGTCCGGGTGCCCGGTGAACAGCTCGCGGTAGTGGCCGTGGGCGACGTCCTTCGCCATCAGGGGCCACGCGTCGGCGCGGAAGTCCACGTCCCCGTCGCGGGCGAGCAGCGCGGCGGCGTCGAAGAACCCGCCGGGCTCGGGCCGCGCGCCCTGGAGCCGGTACCCGGTCTTCGAGTGGTACGGCAGCCCGCGCCGCGAGCCGACGTGCAGCCGGGGTTCCCGCCCGGACGGCCGGTAGCGCAGCTCGCCGCCGACCCGCTCGAACACCCCGCCGCGCCCCTGGCCGAGCAGCACGGCGAGGTCGACGAACGCCAGGCCCAGGCCGCGCACCACGACGTCCTCGCCCGCCGGCACCCCGGACAGGTCGGTGTCGGCGGTGTAGTCGGGCGGCAGGTAGGTCAGCCCGTGCCGGGCCGCGTACCCGGCCAGCTCGACCTCCTCGGGCGCGGGCCGCGCGTCGAGGTGCCCGAGGGCCAGCACGACGACGTCGGCGACGAGCGGTTCGGCGCGGCCGGCGAGCCACACCCGCTGCGGCGCGCCGGGCCCGCCGGCCAGCCGCACCGCGCGCGTCCGGTGCAGGCGCACGGAACCGCCGGGCGGCAGCGACCGCACCGCGCGCTCGTGGAACCACCGCAGGTAGGCGCTCTGCACCCGCCGCGAGGGGAACGAGGTCGGTGTCGTGGCGGCCAGCTCGGCCCGCACGCCGGGGTCGAGGTCCACCCCGGACAGGTCGCCGGCGGCCCACTCGGCGAGCGACGGCCCCGGCCGCACCGGTCCCTCGCACAGCACGCTGTCGTCGGTGAACGCGGTGACGTCCTCGGCCATCGAGTTCATCCGCAGCAGCGGCGACTGCTCGTGCCGCCACACGCGGCCCGCGCCGGGTGGGAACGGGTCGACGAGGTGCACCTCCAGCGGACCGCCGAACAGCTCCGCGTTGGCGCCCAGCCGTTCGAGGAGACCCGACGCGCGGGGACCGGCGCCGATCACCACCACCCGGCTCACCGGTTTCCGCCCGCACTGGTCGACGCGGTCGTGGCGGGTGGTGTCATCGGAATTCTCCCGAGGGCGCGCGGAGGGGTCGGAACGTGGGGTCGGAACACGTGCCGCGTCCCTCAACGCCGCACCCCGATCGTATGCGCGCGCGGCGACCGCGGGTCAAGGCATTCCGCGATCTGGACACCGCCGGGCCGCCGTTGACGGTTCCGCGGCGACGCTGCTGGACTGGCGTCGCCGGACCCGGGCGCACCAGTACCCGCGTCTCCCTCAACGCCCCGTCCGCACGGGTCCCGGCGCCGTTCGGGGCACCCGCGCGGCACCCCGCCCGGGCACCTCGCCGACGAGGTGGCCCCCGCTCCCGGAGCCGGTCGGACCGGGTCACTTCGCCGGTCCCGGTCCGACCACCCCGCGCGCCGGGGAGATCGTCTTGCACCCCTCACGCCGACGGCCACTAAACTCGAATGCGACCACCGGTCCCCATTGCACCGTTCGAGTGAAAATGGGCCGGGAAGCGCACACCGGTCCGCGGTGGTGATCTCATCGCGCGATGCGCCGGCACCCAGTTTGGTCCTCGACGATTGGCCCGCAGAGCTGAATGAAGATGGTCGAACAGGAAGGCGCCGCGGCACCGCGTGAGGGGCACGGGAATTCCCGTGCCGATTTCGCGCGCCGCTGGGCCGCCGCGATCGGCTCCACCGTGATGGCCGACCTGCCGCGCCCCCGGCTGGAGGAGCTGCTGGCCGGTTTCACGGACGTCCTGCTCGCCGCGCTGGACGACGACGGCCCCACCGCGCCCGTGCAGCGGGTCGGCCGCGGCCTGGTCGAGCACGGGCTGGTGTCGACCACCACGCTGGAGCACACGGTCGAGTTCATCGGCACGCACCTGCCGGCCGCGTTCGACCTGCCCGCCGGGCGGACCGGGCGGCTGGCGGCCGTGCTCGGCGCCCTCGCCGCCGGGTTCGGCGACGGCCTGCGCGTGCACACCCTCGACCAGCAGGAGAAGAGCGCCCGGCACGCCCTGATCGCCACCCGCTCGGCCGAGTCCGCGGTGCGGGCGAGCGAGGCGAAGTTCCGCGCCGTGTTCCACAGCACGGCCGTGGCCATCTCGGTGACCAGCCTCGACGGCAAGGTCCTCGACTGCAACGAGGCCATGCTGTCCATGATCGGCTACTCCGCCGACCAGGTCGTGGGCACCGACGCGGGCGAGCTGCTGCACCCCGACGACCGGGAGACCCTGCGGCGCGGCGCCCGGCAGCTCGCCGCGGGCCTGGGCGAGCACGTGCGCACCGAGGTGCGGCTGGTGGACACCGACGGCGAGGAGGTGCCGGTGCTCGTCGCGATGTCCCTCGTCCGCGACGACCTGGACGAACCCGCCTACTACGTGACCATGATGGAGAACCTCGACGAGCTGCGGGCGCTCCAGGCGCAGCTGCTGCGGCAGAGCCTCAACGACGTGCAGACGGGCCTGGCCAACCGGGCGCAGTTCGTCGGCTGGCTGGAGAAGGCGGCGGGCAGCCGGGGACCGGCGACGCTCGGCCTGGTCGTGTTCGACGTCGACGGCTTCCGGGTCGTCAACGACGCGTTCGGGCACGACGTCGGCAACCGCGTCCTCGGCGGGATCGCGAAGCAGCTGCGGTCGGTGTTCGACGGCCGCGGGCACGTCGCGCGCATCGGGCCCGACGAGTTCGGCGTGCTCCTCCACGACCCGGCGGACGTGGCGACCGTCGTGACGCTCGCCGAGGAGGCCCTCGAACTGCTCGCCGAACCCGTCTGGGTCGGCGACGACGGGGTGGGCGTGACCGCCAGCGTGGGCGTCGTGGTGGCGCCCGCGCGGGGTGCGGACGCGGCCGAGCTGCTGCGGTCCGTCGACATGACGGTGCGCTGGGCCAAGGACGGCGGCAAGGCGCAGTGGGCGCTGTACGACCGGGAGCGCGACCGGCGGGACCGGCGCCGGATGCGGCTCGCGGCGTCCATCTCCGGCGGCCTGGAGCAGGGCGACTTCCGGGTGGACTACGAGCCGGTGCACTCGCCGGTGGACCGGTCGCTGCTCGCCGTCGAGGCCACGCTGCGCTGGGATCACCCGACCGAGGGGTTGTTGGACCCGCGGGACCTGCTGTCCCTGTCCACGTCCACCGGCATGGTGGTGCGGCTCGGCAGGTGGGCGATGGAGCAGGCGTGCTTCCACGCCGGGCAGTGGTACGCCGAGTTCGGCGACCGCGCGCCGCTGCTGACCATGGACCTGACCGCCCGGCAGTGCCAGGAGCCGGAGCTGGTGGCCGAGGTGCGGCGGGTGCTGCGGGAGAGCGGCCTGCCCGCCGAGCGGCTCCAGCTCGAACTGGGCGAGCAGCTGCCCGCGCTGATCACCGACGAGCAGGCCGAGGAGCTGACGTTCCTCGCCGAGCACGGCGTGCGGCTCGTGCTCGACCAGGTGGGCGGCGGCAACCTGCCGGTCGACCGGCTGCGGCGGTTCCCGTTGAGCGGCATGAAGTTCCAGGGCTCGCCGGTGGCCGGCCTCGCCGAGGGGGCGAACCGCTTCGACGAGAGCGCCGCCGTGGCGCTGCTCACGTGGGCCGCGTCGCTGGGCATGCCCCTGTACGCGGCGGGCGTCACGAGCGAGACGGTCGCCGCGCGCCTGGCCGAGCTGGGCGTGACGGGGGTGCAGGGCCCGCTGTTCGGCGACGGGCCGCTCACCGCCGAGGACGTCACCGCGATTCTCGGCAAGTCCTGAGGGGACGCTCAGGCCGCTCACAGCCGGCGGGGCGACAGTGGGGGCATGACACAGGAGCTCCCCGCGGTGAGCGGGTCGCAGGAGCAGGTCCGGGCGCCGTTCCGGCGGCGCACCGGCACGGTCGTGACCTCGGCGGCGCTGGTCGCCGCGGTGCTCGGCGGGGTCACCGGTGGCGTGGTCGGCGCGGTGAACGCGTCCGGCGGCGGCACGACGGCGGTCGGCAGCCCGGTGGCGGCGCGGACCGGGTCCACGTCGACGGCCGACGTCTCGGCGATCGCGGCGGCGGTGCTGCCGAGCGTGGTGCAGGTCGACGTCACCTCGGCGCAGGGGCGGGGCCTCGGGTCCGGGGTGGTGCTCAGCGCCGACGGCCGCGTGCTGACCAACAACCACGTGGTGGCGGGGGCGCGGGAGATCACGGTGACGCTGTCCGACGGGCGGACCGTCGACGCCGCCGTGGTCGGGACCGACGCGTCCAGCGACCTGGCGGTCGTGCAGGCGGAGGGCGTGAGCGGGCTGACGCCGGCGGTGTTCGCCGATTCCAGCGCGGTGCGGGTCGGGGACCAGGTCGTGGCGATCGGGTCGCCGGAGGGGCTGCGGGGGACCGTGACGACGGGCATCGTCAGCGCCCTGGACCGCACCGTCACCGTGCCCGGCACCACGACGTCCCCCCGCAGCTCGTCATCGGTGAGCTACCAGGCGATCCAGACCGACGCGTCGATCAACCCCGGCAACTCCGGCGGCCCGCTGGTGAACGCGGCCGGCGAGGTGATCGGCATCAACTCGGCGATCTACTCGCCCGCGTCGGGCGGCGGCGAGGCGGGCAGCGTGGGCATCGGCTTCGCGATCCCCTCCGACCAGGCCCGCCACATCGCCACCACCCTCACCTGACCCCGCGAGTCATGCGCTCGCGACCCGCGAGTCATGCCTTCACGACCCCTGTGTCATGCGTTCGTGCCTAACACCGTTGGGCATGAGCGCATGACACGAGGGTCGTGAGCGCATGACTCGCGGGTCGTGAGCGTTGGACTCGCGGATCGTGAAGGCATGACTCGCGGGTTAGGGCCAGGTGGGGCGGAGGGGGTAGTGGGCTTCGGCGCCGTCCAGCTTGACGCCGAGGACCTGGTGCAGCTGGATGTCGTTGCGCTCGAAGCCCAGGCGCGAGGCGGCCAGGTAGAGGCGCCACACGCGGGCGCGGGGCAGGCCGATCTCGGCCACCGCGTCGTCCCAGTGGGCGTCCAGGTTGCGGCACCACGCGGCCAGGGTGAGGGCGTAGTGCTCGCGCAGGTTCTCCTCGTGCCGCACCTCGAAGCCGTGGTCGTGCACCTGCGACACGATGTGGCCGGGGCCGACCAGCTCGCCGTCCGGGAACACGTACCGGTCGATGAACCCGCCCGTGCGGGCGCGCTGGCGGTTGTCCGCCCGGGTGATGCAGTGGTTGAGCAGCCGGCCGCCGGGGCGCAGCTTGCGGTGCAGGGAGCGGAAGTACGCGGGCAGCTTGGCCTTGCCGATGTGCTCGGTGAGGCCGATGGAGCTGATCGCGTCGAACCCGCTCTCCCGCACGTCGCGGTAGTCCAGGTGGCGCACCTCGGCCAGGTCCGACAGCCCCGCCTCGACGATGGCCTTCTGCGCCCACTCCGCCTGGTTGCGCGACAGCGTCACGCCGAGCGCCCGCACGCCGTACTCGCGCGCCGCGTGCATCACCATGCCGCCCCACCCGCAGCCGACGTCGAGCAGCCTCATCCCCGGCCGCAGCCCGAGCTTGCGCGCCACCAGGTCGTGCTTGGCCGCCTGCGCCTCCTCCAGCGTGGACGACGCGGTCGGGTACACGGCGCACGTGTACGCCATCGACGGCCCGAGCACCCACTCGTAGAACGTGTTCGACACGTCGTAGTGGTGCGCGATGGCCTCGCGGTCGCGCGTCTTCGAGTGCCGCAGCCCGCGCAGCCGCCGCTCCTGCGGCGGCGCCTCGACCCGCGTGCCCAGCCGCGTGCGCCCCAACGTGGCCAGCAGCTCCAGCCGCTGCCCCCACGGCACCCCGCGCAGCGACATGTCGGACAGGTGCACGAGCGCGCCGTGCACGTCGCCGACGATCTCCAGGTGACCGGTCACGTACGCGCGCGCCAGGCCCAGCTCGCCCGGCGCGGACGCCAGGTACGACAACGCCTCCGGCGTGCGCACCTCGATGCGCACCGGGGCGTCGCGCGGCCCGGCCTCGCTGCCGTCGAACGCGCTGAAGCCCACGGACCCGTCGCCGCCGACCACCCGTTGGAACACCTCCGCCAACCGCACGTCCCCCGCTCCCTTCACTCGCGCAGCACACACTTGGCGTACAGGTCGGGCAGCCGGCCGCCGGGGTCGTAGCGCTCCTTGAGCCCCCGGTACTCCGGGCCGTTGTAGTTGTCCCAGAACTCCCGCTCGCCGTAGTACGAGTCGGAGTACAGCGACTTGTGCCCGCCCAGCCGGGTGACCTCGTCCTCGATCAGCCGGTTGCGGCTGCCCGGCTCCTCGTCCGGCCGCAGCGACACCGTCGACCAGAAGCCGACGTTCACGTACAGCAGGTCGGGGTCCATGGGGTACAGCGGCCAGCCCGCGCGGTCGCGCAGCCGCACGGGGCACAGCCACACGGGGCTGACGCCGATCTCGCGGTGGAAGAAGTCGAGGAATTCGGCCAGCCGGTGGACCGGGATCTCCACGTCCTGGATCACCGGCTCCTGCACGGCCTTGCTCAGCCGGTCGGAGAACCGGTGCCGCCGGTCCCACGCCACGACCCGCCGGTACACGTCGGACCGCAGGAACCGCTTGGGCACGAGCCGCCGCACGACCGGGTGCTGCACGCCGAACGCCCGCGAGCACCAGAACCAGTCGGTGTCCCACCGCCACAGGTAGTCGCGCACGGTCAGGTGGTCGGTGCGCCGGGACTGGATCGACCGGTAGTAGATCCGGTTGCCGGTGTAGTCGGACGTGGCCGGCGCGCTGTCGGCGAAGGTGCCGAGGGTCAGGTACTGCTCCCCGCCGGAGAACACCGTCCCGTCCACGAAGTCGACCGGTTCGCCCCGGTACGACCGCTCCGCGCAGATCGCCTCGACGGCCTCCGCGCAGCGCGCCGCGTCGCCGAACGGCACGTGCCGCAGCCGGACGTACGGCTTGACCGGCTCCAGCTCGATCTCCAGCCGCAGCGCGTACCCGAGGGTGCCGTAGGAGTTGGGGAAGCCGCGGAACAGGTCGTCGCCGGGGCCGACCACCTCGATCGAGCCGTCGCCGGTCATGACCTCCAGCTCGCGCACGGACTCGTGCGGCAGGCCGTTGCGGAAGGAGGTGGACTCGATGCCCAGCCCCGCGACCGCGCCGCCGAGCGTGATCGTCTTGAGCTGCGGCACGACCAGCGGCACGAGCCCGTGCGGCAGGGTCGCGTCGACCAGGTCCTCGTAGGTCGTCATGCCCTGCACCTGCGCGGTGCGGGCCTGCGGGTCGACGGACAGGACCCGGTCGAACCGGGCCACGTCGAGGCCGCCCGGCCGTTCGTCGCGGAACCGGAACAGGTTCGACGTCGACTTGGCCAGGCGCACGGGCGAGCCCGCCGGGATCGCCGCGTACTGGCCGCGCAACGCGGTCACCGCCCGTGCGTGGGCAGCGCGCGCGTGGTCCGCTCCGTGATCGCTCACCGGACCGACGGTAGGCCCGGAACCGGTGATCGGCACCCCCGTTTTTCCACCTCCCTCGAAGTTACCGACGAGTAGTACCCTGACGGCTATGACGCACGCCACGCACGAGGTGACCAACCAGGTCCCGCCGCTGGAGGGCCACGACGTCTCCGCCGACCCGGCGCTGCTGGACGGCCTGCGCCGCGGCGGCGCGGGGTGGGTCGAGCCCGAGGTGCGCGAGCTGGGCGTGCTGGCGGGCACCGCGCACGTCCAGGCCCTCGGCAGGCAGGCGAACGCCCACCCGCCCGTGCTGCACACCCACGACCGGTACGGCAACCGGGTGGACGAGGTCGAGTTCCACCCCGCCTGGCACGAGCTGATGACCACCGCCGTCCGCCACGGCCTGCACGCCGCGCCGTGGCGGGACGACCGGCCGGGCGCGCACGTGGCGCGGGCCGCCAAGTTCCTCGTGTGGAGCCAGGCCGAGGCGGGCCACGGCTGCCCGATCTCGATGACCTACGCCGCCGTGCCCGCGCTGCGCGCCGCGCCCGCGCTCGCCGAGCGGTTCGAACCGCTGCTGGCGTCCCGCGAGTACGACTTCGGCCTGCGCGCCCCCGAGGGCAAGCGCGGCCTGGTCGCGGGCATGTCGATGACCGAGAAGCAGGGCGGCTCCGACGTCCGGGCGAACACCACCCGCGCGGTGCCCGCCGGCGACCACCACGTGATCACCGGGCACAAGTGGTTCACCTCCGCGCCGATGTCCGACCTGTTCCTGACCCTGGCGCAGGCGCCGGGCGGCCTGAGCTGCTTCCTGCTGCCGCGCGTGCTGCCGGACGGGACGCGCAACGCGCTGTTCTTCCAGCGCCTCAAGGACAAGCTCGGCAACCGGTCGAACGCCTCCGCCGAGGTGGAGTACGACGGCGCGGTGGGCTGGCTCGTCGGCGAGGAGGGCCGGGGCGTGCGGACCATCATCGAGATGGTCAACGCCACCCGCCTGGACTGCGTGCTCGGCTCGGCGTCCGGGATGCGCCTCGGCGTCACCCAGGCCACGCACCACGCCGCGCACCGCAGGGCGTTCGGGTCCTACCTGGTCGACCAGCCGGCCATGCGCAACGTGCTGGCCGACCTCGTCGTGGAGTCGGAGGCGGCGACGACGGCGGCGCTGTGGCTGGCCGGCAACCGCAGCCGGCTGGGGCTCGCGGTCACCAAGTACTGGGTGTGCAAGCGCGGCCCGGCGCACGCGGCCGAGGCCCTGGAGTGCCTGGGCGGCAACGGGTACGTGGAGGACTCCGGGATGCCCCGGCTGTTCCGCGAGTCGCCGCTGATGTCGATCTGGGAGGGCTCCGGCAACGTGGCCGCGCTCGACGCGCTGCGCGCCCTGGCCCGGGAGCCGGCGGCGGTGGCGGAGTTCCTCGCCGAGCTGGACGCGGCGCGCGGCGCGGACCGGCGGCTGGACGCGGCGGTCGACGCGCTCAAGGGCGAGCTGGCCGACCGCGACGACCTGGAGGTGCGGGCGCGCGGGCTGGTGGAGCGGATGGCGTTGGCGTTGCACGGTTCGCTGCTGGTCCGGTACGGCCACCCGGCGGTGGCGGACGCGTTCTGCGCGTCGCGGCTGTCCGGCGACCGGGGCGCGGCGTTCGGCACGCTGCCGCGCGGCGTCGACTTCGCGGCGATCGTGGAGCGGGGGTCGCCGAAGCCGTGAGCGCGGTGCGCGTGGAGCGTTCGGGACCGGTGTTCACCGTCCTGCTGAACCGTCCCGAGGTGCGCAACGCGGTCGACGGGCCGACCGCGCACACCCTCGCGGAGGTGTTCCGCGAGTTCGACGAGGACCCGTCCGCGTCGGTGGCCGTCCTGCACGGCGAGGGCGGCACGTTCTGCTCGGGCGCGGACCTCAAGGCGATCGGCACCGCGCGGGGCAACGACCCGCGCTCGCCGTCCGGCCCGATGGGGCCGACCCGGGTGCGCCTGTCCAAGCCGGTGATCGCGGCGGTGGCCGGGCACGCCGTGGCGGGCGGGCTGGAGCTGGCGCTGTGGTGCGACCTGCGGGTGGTCGAGGAGGACGCGGTGTTCGGCGTGTTCTGCCGCCGGTGGGGCGTGCCGCTGGTCGACGGCGGGACCGTCCGGCTGCCCCGGCTGATCGGGGCGTCCCGCGCGATGGACCTGGTGCTCACCGGTCGTCCCGTCCACTCGGGCGAGGCGCTGCGCATCGGCCTCGCGAACCGCGTCGTGCCGAACGGGACCTCCCGCGCCGAGGCGGAGCGCCTGGCGCGGGAGGTCGCCGCGTTCCCGCAGGCGTGCCTGCGGGAGGACCGCCTCTCCCTGCTGGAGCAGGAGGGGTTGCCGGAGGCCGCCGCCCTGGACAACGAGCTGGAGCACGGGCTCGTGTCGCTCCGCGAGGTGGAGGCGGGGTTGACCCGGTTCCGCGCGGGGGGCGGCAGGCACGGCAGGTTCCCGGGATGAGGCGTGACCGGGGACGCCCGCCGGCGCGACGTACGCGCCGTTCGTGACGACCTGGTCGAACAGCACCCCGCGGGTGCCGGCCCTTCGCGCCGTTCGACCCCTGTCCGGGCCGGCCGGGGGCCCACCCCGGGAGTGGTCCCACCGGGCGGTGCTCCCGCGGGCGGACGGGGGCGGCGAGCCCCCCGGGTCCTACGGGCCGACGAGGGCGGCGAGCCGCGCGAACAGCGTCCGGGCCGCGCGGACCTGGTCGGGGTCGTCGGTGAACAGCGCGGCGTGCGGGTGGGCGTAGAACACGACCGCCGCGCCGTCCGCCATCCCGAAGCGGGTCACCGGGTCGCACCCGACGCCGGGGTAGGCGCCCGCGCCGCGCGGGATCACGCGCACCGCCACGTCGTCGCGCCCGACCTCGACGCCCTCCGGCACGTAGGCCGTGCAGCGGGCCGGGTCGAGCCTCGGCAGCACCGGGTTGACGCCGAACGGCGCGAGGGCGTCGACCCGCACCGCGTTGCGGCACAGCACGTTGAGCACCCTCGGCGCGTCGGCGCCCCAGCGGCACCACATGTCGTGCGCGTCGGGCGCGGGCGCGTCGAGGACGCCGTCCTCCAGCAGCGCGACCTGGCGCGGTGACATCCGGGTGCGGGCGGCCAGCTCGGTCGCGCTGAGCCCGGAGGTCTCCCGGACCCGGCGCAGCTCGCGACCGAGCAGCCGGCTGCGCAACGTGGTGGCCACGGGGGGGATCACGCGATCACACTAATCCCGATACGTATCAAGGGGCGATTCCCCGGACGGGTGCCCTGTCGCTACGCTGTGTGCCTACCCGACACTGTCCGCAACCCGAACAGGACCAGGCGCATGGCCGAGGGCTCGACCTCCAGCACGGTGCAGGCGTGGGAGCTCGGGGTGCGGCTGCGCGAGCACCGCGACCGCCTCGGCCTGACCGCCGCGTTCGTCGGCAAGACCACCGGGATGGGCAGCACGAACCTGTCCGCGGTGGAGTCGGGCAAGCGCCGCCTCACCGCGGCCAGGCTCGCCGACCTCGCCGCGGTCTACGAGCTGGACCGCGACGAGCTGACCGGGTTGGACGGGCTGCGCCAGGGCGGCGAGCGGCGCGAGTGGTGGCACGACCACGCCCACCTCTACCCCGACGAGTTCGTCCGCTTCCTGGGCCTGGAGGCGGGCGCGGACCGCATCGCCGAGTACGCGCCGGACATCGTGCCCGGCCTGCTCCAGACCGCCGACTACGCGCGGGCGGTGCTGCGCGCGGCCACCCCGTACATCAGGCCGGTCGACATCGGCCCGCGCCTGGCCACCCGCCTCGCCCGGCAGGCCAGGCTGACCGACGACCACCCGCCGGTGTTCGACGTCGTGCTGGGCGAGGCCGCGCTGCGGCAGCGGATCGGCGGGCCGGGCGTCATGCGCGCGCAGCTCACCCACCTGATCGCGGTCGTCGACGCGCACGACCACGTGCGCGTGCGGGTCGTGCCGTTCAGCACCGGCGCGCACCCGCTGCTGGGCGGCGCGCTGATGATCCTGTCGTTCCGGCCCTCCCGGCTCACCGACGTGGTGTACCACGAGACCGCGATCAGCGGTGTCCTCACCGACAAGCGGCACGTGATACTCGAATCGACCGCGAGCTTCGCCGAGACGTTCGACCGCGCGCTCGGCGAACGGGAGTCCCGCGAGTTCATCGGTCACGTCCACGACGAGATGGAGGAGCCATGACGGCGCGCACTTCCCCGCCCCCGGCGCACGGCTGGTTCAAGAGCAGCTACAGCTCGGCTTCGGGCAGCTGCGTGGAAGTCCGGTTCGACGGCCGCGCGACGCACGTCCGCGACAGCAAGAACAGGCGTCCCGCGATCCGCCTCGACTCCGGGTGGTCGGCCTTCCTCCTCGGCGTGCGCGACGGGGCCTTCGAGGCCTGAGAGGGCGGCGTCAGACCAGGCCCAGCTCCCGGGCGATCAGCATCTTCTGCACCTCGCTGGTCCCCTCGCCGATCTCCAGGATCTTCGCGTCCCGGTAGAAGCGGCCGACCGGGTACTCGTTCATGAACCCGTAGCCGCCGAAGACCTGCGTGGCCTCACGGGCGTTGTCCACGGCCGCCTCGGACGACACGAGCTTGGCGATGGCCGCCTCGCGCTTGAACGGCTCGCCGCGCAGCATCTTCGCCGCCGCCTGGTAGTAGGCCAGCCGCGCGGTGTGCGTGCGGGCCTCCATCTCGGCGATCTTGAACTGGATGGACTGGTACTCGCCGATCTTGCGGCCGAACGCCTCGCGCTCGCCCACGTACCTCAGGCACTCGTCGACGCACCCCTGGGCCAGGCCCACGCCGATCGCGGCGATGGCGACGCGGCCCTCGTCCAGGGTGCGCAGGAACTGGGCGTAGCCGCGCCCGCGCTCGCCGACCAGGTTGGCCAGCGGCACGCGGCAGTCCTGGAAGGACAGCTCGCGGGTGTCCGAGGCGTTCCAGCCGACCTTGGAGTACTTGCGGGACACCGAGAAACCGGGCGTGCCGGCCGGCACCAGGATCGCCGAGATCTCCGGCTTGCCGTCCTCGCGGCGGCCGGTGACCGCGGCGACGGTCACCAGGCCGGTGATGTCGGTGCCCGAGTTGGTGATGAACGCCTTGGTGCCGTTGATCACCCACTCGTCGCCGTCCTGCTTCGCCGTGGTGCGCAGCGCCCCCGCGTCCGACCCGCCGCCGGGCTCGGTGAGGCCGAACGCGCCGAGCACCTCGCCGGAGGTGAGCTTCGGCAGCCACTCGGCCTTCTGCTCGGCGGAGCCGAAGCGGTACAACGGCATCGCGCCCAGCGAGACGCCCGCCTCCAGCGTGATCGCGGTGGACGAGTCGACCCGGGCCAGTTCCTCCAGGGCCAGGCACAGCGCGAAGTAGTCACCGCCCATGCCGCCGTGCTCCTCGGGGAACGGCAGGCCGAACAGGCCCATCCGCCCCATCTTGGCGACGATCCCGTAGGGGAACTCCTCGCGCTCGTAGAACTCGCCGATGACCGGGGCGACCTCGTCCCGGGCGAACTCCTCGACGGTCTTGCGCAGCGCCTCGTAGTCCTCGTCAAGGCGGAAGTCCAGCATCGCTCACTCCTCGTGGGGCACGACGACGGCCAGGGGTTGGTCCAGGGCGACCTGTTGGCCCTCCCGGACGTGCACTTCGGTGAGCACGCCGGCCACGGGTGACGTGACGGTGTGCTCCATCTTCATCGCTTCGACCACGAACAACGCCTGCCCGGCGGCCACCTCGTCGCCCCGCTCGGCGCGCGCGACGAGCACCGTGCCGGGCATGGGGCTGGTGACCGGACCGCCGCGGCCGGCGGCGCCCGACGCGGCGACCTCGGACGGCCGGGTCTCGGTCAGCGCCCACGCGTGCCCGTCCCGCCCGAGCCACAGCACGTCGCCGTCCCGGGCCATCGCGTAGGACCGGCCGCCCACGACGAGCCGGTCGCCGTCGACCCGGACCGCGTACCGGGCCGGCGCGCCGCCCGCGACCGACACCTCGTCGCCGCGCACGCGCACCTCGACGCCGTCGATCAGCCACCGGGTCCAGGCGTGCTCGCCGAGCCGCCAGCCGTCGGCCCGCGCCCACGGGTCGTCGCCGTCGCCGCGCAGGGAGAGCTGCCGCTCCAGGGCGGCGGCGGCCGGCACCTCGTCGGGCCGCTCGACGGCGACCAGCGAGTCGAGCTTGCGCTCCACCAGCCCGGTGTCGAGGTCGCCGGCCCGCACGTCGGGGTCGGTCAGCAGCGCCCGCAGGAACGGCACGTTCGTGGTCACGCCGAGCAGCGTGAACCGGCCCAGCGCGGCGTGCAGCCGGCGCAGCGCCTCGGCCCGCGTGGCGCCGTGCGCGATCACCTTCGCCAGCATCGGGTCGTAGTCGCTGCCCACGGTCAGCCCGACGCGCAGCGCCGAGTCGACCCGCACGTCCGCCGGCTCCTCCAGCAGCAGCACGGTGCCACCGGTGGGCAGGAACCCGCGCGCCGGGTCCTCGGCGTAGACGCGGGCCTCCACGGCGTGCCCGGTCAGCTCCACCGAGGTGAACCCCAGGGGCTCGCCCGCCGCCACCCGGAGCTGCTGCTCGACCAGGTCCACGCCGGTCACCAGCTCGGTCACCGGGTGCTCGACCTGGAGCCGGGTGTTCATCTCCATGAAGTAGTACTCGCCGGACGAGCCGTCGACGATGAACTCGACGGTGCCCGCGCCGACGTACCCGACGGACCGCGCCGCCTCCACCGCCGCGCGCCCCATGGCCTCCCGCACCTCGGGGGTGAGCAGGGGCGACGGGGCCTCCTCGATGATCTTCTGGTGCCGCCGCTGGAGGCTGCACTCGCGCTCGCCGAGGTGCACGACGCCGCCGTGCGCGTCCGCCAGCACCTGGATCTCGACGTGCCGCGGGTTGCCGATGAACCGCTCGACGAGCAGGGTGTCGTCGCCGAACGACCCGCGCGCCTCGCGCCGGGCGGACTCGATCGCGTCCCGCAGCCCCCCGGGGTCGCGGACCAGCCGCATCCCCTTGCCGCCGCCGCCCGCGGAGGGCTTGAGCAGCACCGGGAAGCCGACCTCGCCGGCCGCGCCGACCAGGTCGTCGTCGGTCATGCCGGCCTCGGTGCGGCCGGGCACCACCGGCACGCCGGCCGCCGCGACGGTGAGCTTGGCGCGGATCTTGTCGCCCATGGCCTCGATGGCCTCGGCGGGCGGGCCGATGAACACCAGGCCGGCCTTCTCGCAGGCACGCGCGAACTCGGCGTTCTCGGCCAGGAAGCCGTACCCGGGGTGCACGGCCCGCGCGCCGGTCGACAGCGCGGCCTCGACGACCCTCTCGACCGACAGGTAGCTCTCCCGGGCCGCCGCCGGGCCGAGCCGCACCGCCTCGTCGGCCAGCCGCACGTGCAGGGCGTCGGCGTCCGCGTCGCTGTGGACGGCGACGGACCGGATGCCGAGGGACCTCAGGGCGCGGATCACGCGGACCGCGATCTCGCCGCGGTTGGCCACCAGTACCGACTCGAACATCGCCATCACATCCGGAAGACGCCGTAGGACACCGGCTCGATCGGGGCGTTGGCCGCCGTGGACAGGGCGAGCCCGAGGACGGTGCGCGTGTCGAGCGGGTCGATCACGCCGTCGTCCCACAGGCGGGCGGTGGAGTAGTACGGGTTGCCCTGGTCCTCGTACTGCCGCCGGATCGGGGCCTTGAACGCCTCCTCGTCCTCGGCGGACCACTCGTCGCCGAGCTGGTCCCGCCGCACGGTGGCGAGCACGGACGCGGCCTGCTCGCCGCCCATGACGGAGATGCGGGCGTTCGGCCACATCCACAGGAACCGGGGCGAGTAGGCCCGGCCGCACATCGAGTAGTTGCCCGCGCCGAACGAGCCGCCGATGACGACGGTGAACTTCGGCACCCGCGCGCACGCCACCGCCGTGACCATCTTCGCGCCGTGCTTGGCGATGCCCGCGGCCTCGTACTCGCGGCCGACCATGAACCCGCTGATGTTCTGGAGGAACACCAGCGGGATCGACCGCTGGTCGCACAGCTGGACGAAGTGCGCGCCCTTCAGCGCGGACTCGCCGAACAGCACGCCGTTGTTGGCGACGATGCCGACCGGGTGGCCGTGGACGCGCGCGAACCCGGTGACGAGCGTCGCGCCGTACTCCTTCTTGAACTCCTGGAACCGGCTGCCGTCGACGACCCGGGCGATGACCTCGCGCACGTCGTACGGGGTGCGGCTGTCGGTCGGCACGACGCCGTACAGCTCGCCGGGGTCCACCGCCGGCTCGACGCTCGGTTCGACCCGCCACGGCCGGGGCGCGCGGGGGCCGAGGGTGGAGACGATGGAGCGGACGATGCGCAGGGCGTGCTCGTCGTCCTCCGCGAGGTGGTCGGTGACGCCGGAGGTGCGCGAGTGCAGCTCGCCGCCGCCCAGCTCCTCGGCCGTGACGACCTCGCCGGTCGCGGCCTTCACCAGCGGCGGGCCGCCGAGGAAGATCGTGCCCTGGTCCCGCACGATCACCGCCTCGTCGGACATCGCGGGCACGTACGCGCCGCCCGCGGTGCACGAGCCGAGCACGGCGGCGACCTGCGGGATGCCGCGGGCGGACATGGTGGCCTGGTTGAAGAAGATCCGGCCGAAGTGCTCGCGGTCCGGGAACACCTCGTCCTGCCGGGGCAGGAACGCGCCGCCGGAGTCCACCAGGTAGACGCACGGGAGGTTGTTGTGGAGCGCGACCTCCTGGGCGCGGAGGTGCTTCTTGACCGTCATCGGGTAGTAGGTGCCGCCCTTGACGGTGGCGTCGTTGGCGACCACCACGACCTCGCGGCCGGAGACGCGGCCGACGCCCGTGATGACGCCCGCGGCCGGTGCCTCGTCGCCGTACATGCCGTCGGCGGCCAGCGGGGACAGCTCCAGGAACGGCGAGCCGGGGTCCAGGAGGGTGTCCACGCGGTCGCGGGGCAGCAGCTTGCCGCGGGCCACGTGCCGGGCGCGGGCCTTCTCCGGGCCGCCCGAGGCGGCTCGGCGGAGCTTGTCGCGCAGGTCGTGCACGAGCGCGGTGTGCTCGTCGTGGTAGCGCCGGAAGGCGTCGGCCGACTTGTCGGCCGCGCTGCGCAGCACCGGGGCGTCCATCGGGCTCCTCGCGGTTAGCCATCGTTAACCTGAGGAGATGTTAGCGCCTGTTAACGCCTGCCCACAAGCCGGAGGGGGCCGTCGACGACGACCCCCTCCGACCGGTGGCGCGCTCAGCCGGTGACGGCGTTCAGCTGCGGCAGGTAGCCGAGCCGCTGACCGTTGCGGTTCGGGTGGTACGACTCCTCGACCGGCCACGACAGGCTGTTCAGCCACCAGTCGCCGGAGCAGATCTCGTGCCCGGTGAACGCGCCGCGCACGTCGCGGTAGGCGAAGCCCTTGGCGCCCGCCCGGCCCGAGATGACCGTGTGCAGGGCGTCGGCGGCGGAGTTGATGGCCGCGCGCTTGGCGTCGCTCAGGCCCACGTTGCAGGAACCGGGCACCTTGTAGAGGCGCGGGTAGCCGAACACGACGACCGTGGCCGAGGGCGCCCTGGTGCGGATCTGGGTGTAGACGTTGTCCAGCAGGCCCGGCAGGGTGCCCGAGACGTACGCCTTGGCCTGGTTGACCCGGTTGGTGCAGGTCGAGTCCGTGCCGAAGGTGCAGGTGGTGATCACGTCGGTGAAGCCGGCGTCGTTCCCGCCGACGGAGATGCTGACCAGGGAGGTGCTCGCGGTGACCGAGCCGATCTGGTTGTTCAGCACGTCGCCGGTGCGCGCGCCCGAGCAGGCGACGAACGCGAACGACGCGGGCGCGTGCGAGGCCGCCCACAGCGCCGGGTAGCTGTACTGGCTGCGCTTGCAGCCGCCGGAGTCGGAGTAGTAGGAGCCGGTGCCCGTCCCGGAGGAGTAGGAGTCGCCGAGGGCGACGTAGTTGACGGCGGCGGCTTCGGCCGGCACGACGAGGGCCAGCGACGCGGCTAGCGCCAACGCCGCGCTGGACAGGATGCGGACAAGGCGCATCGGGGGCCTCCCGGAGGGGGAACTGCGCAGGGATGTGATGCAGAGCACTACTAGAGTTACCAGCAGGTAGAGCGGGTCGGACAGCGTAAGTGAAAAGTTAACGGATCATGACCACTCTGAGTAAATAATCTCCGTCCATCGGCTCGGTTAACGACCGTTTACGTGCGCCGGGCGGGCCGCTTAAGATGAGGGGCGTGCCAGTCGAGCCCGTGAAGCAATCCCGCCGCGACCAGATCCTGGCCGCCGCCGCCGAACTGTTCGCCCGGCACGGCTTCCACGGCGTGGGCATCGACGACATCGGCGCCGCCGTCGGCATCTCCGGTCCCGCCCTCTACCGCCACTTCCGCAGCAAGGACGCCATGCTCGGCGAGATGCTGACGCAGATCAGCGAGCGGCTGCTGGAGGGCGGCGTGGCGCGCGTGGAGACCTCGTCCGGCCCGGACGACGCGCTGCGCGCGCTGATCGGCTGGCACGTGGACTTCGCCCTGGACGACCCGGCGCTGATCACCGTGCAGATCCGCAACCTGGCCAACCTGACCGACCCGGACCGCCGCCGGGTGCGCGCGCTCCAGCGCCGGTACGTCGAGGTGTGGGTCGAGACGATCCGCAAGACCTCGCCGGAGGTCGACGAGCCGACCGCGCGGGCCGCCGCGCACGCCCTGTTCGGCCTGATCAACTCGACCCCGCACAGCGCCCACCTGGACCGGGACCAGATGGCGGCGCTGCTGTCGCGGATGGCCCTGGCCTCGTTGGCCGGCGCGGTGTCCTGACCCCGCCGGACCGGCGCCGCGCGGCACCCCGCCGGACCCACCGGGGGGACGGCCCCACCACGCGGTGGGGGGACAGGGGGTTGGCGGGCGCCGATGCCGATCCGTAACCTTGGGCGCCGATGAGCGACGCGGCGGTGCGGACCGACACCACCGGGGGGTGGCCGGGGCTCCGGTTGCTCGCCCGCCTACCGGCCTGGTTCCGGTTCGTCCTGGTCGCGCTGGCCGTGTTCACGTGCGGCGTGATCGCGTCCCGCCCCGTCGGGGCGACCGACGGGTCCCCGCTGACCGGGGACGTCGCCACCGCCGCGCGCGCGGTCGAGGCGATGGCCGACCCCGGGGCGGCCAACCCGCTGCTCGCGTTCCCCGAGGACTTCGACCGCGTCGTCAACCGCGACCCGCGCACCGCCACCGGCCCGGACGGCACGACGCGCGCCGTCGACCCGAACGGCGGCTGCTCCGGCCCCGCCGGCGACACCGAGTGGGACTTCGGCACCGGGTGCCGCGCCCACGACCTCGGCTACGACCTGCTGCGGTACGCCGAGCAGAAGGGCCGCCCCCTCGGCCCGGACGCCCGCAGGTCGCTCGACACCCGGCTCGCGCTCGACATGCACGCCCAGTGCGACGTGAACCCGCGCGGCAGCGGGGGGCGGTGCCACGCCACCGCGCGGCTGTACGCGGCGGGCCTGGAGTTCAACTCGTGGCGGCAGCGGTGGGGGCCGCCCGGCCACGAACCGGTGCTCGCCTGGGGCTTCGGCAGCGCCGTCGTGGTGTTCCTGCTGGTCGCACGCCTGCCGCGGCGCCGCGAGACGGCACCGCACCCGCCCGCGCCGCCGACCGCCGACCGGTACGCGACGTTCCTGCGGCTGGCCGCGCTCGGCCTCGTGGTGATGGGCCAGTCGACGCTCACCGTCCTGCACTGGGCGGGCGTCAGCGCGAACTGGCTGTGGCTGCTCACCTGGCTCCTCCAGGCGATCCCGGTCTTCTACTTCGCGGGCGGGCAGGCGAACCTGCTCAGCTGGTGGGCCGTGCAGGCCGACCACGGCGGGTACGGGCGGTACCTGGCCGCGCGGATCTCGTGGCTGCTGCGGCCGGTGCTGGCGTTCGTGCTGGCCTGGCTCGTCCTGCCGCTGCCGCTGGAGCTGCTGGACGTGGACAAGTCGCGGGTGGGGATGTTCGGGCGGCTGATCGCCCACCCGCTGTGGTTCCTCGGCCTCTACCTGGTGGCGGTGGCCGCGACGCCCGTCATGGCCTGGCTGCACCGCAACGCCCGGCTGGTCACACCGGTCGCGCTGGTCGCCGTGATGATCGCGGTCGACGCCTGCCGCGTCGGGTTCGGGTGGCGCACCGGCGGCCACCTGAACCTGGTGCTCGGCGCGCTGCTGCTCCAGCAGGTCGGGTTCCACTACGCCGACGGCAGCCTGCTGCGGGTGCCGCGCCGGGTGCTCGCCGCCCTCGCCCTGGCCGCCGCGCCCGCGTTACTGGTGCTGATCACGGTGGGCGGCTACCCGCGCACCATGATGGCGCTGCCCGGCGAGCGGACCTCGAACCTCAGCCCGCCGACGGTGTGCCTGCTGGTGCTGGGCCTGGCGCAGATCTGCCTCGTCCTGCTGCTGCGCGACCGCGTCACCGCCTGGCTGGAGGGGCACCGGCAGTGGCGGGTCGTGGACTTCGCCCGCGCCGCCCCGATGACGGTCTACCTCGGCTACCTGACCGCGCTGGCCGCCCTCGTCGGCACCCTCGGCCTGCTCGACGCGCCCGGCGGCGCGTTCGGCGCGTTCGGCTGGGTCGCCGCCCGGCCCCGCTGGCTGGCCGTGCTGGTGCTGCTGCTCCTGCCCCTGGTGCTGCTGTTCCACCGCTTCGAGCGCGGCGGCCTGCCCGGACCGTGCGGCGGCCGGGAGACCCACCGCACCCGGCTGGCCGCCACCCTCGGCGTCGGCTACGGCGTGCTGGGCGTCCTCGGGTTCGTGGTGACCGGGTTCGCGGGCACCGCGGGCACGCTCGTCGTGCTCAAGGTCGACCCGCTCCAGAACCTCATCCACCTGCTGCTCGGCTGGTACCTCCTGCACGCCGCCCACACCGGGACCTGCCACGGCCGGCGGCCCTGGCTGCTCACCGCGCTGGCCTGCGTCCCGCCGCTGCTCGTCCTGGAGCCGACCGCCCCCGTCGTCGCCCTGCACGGCGCGACGATCGCGGCGGCGCTGCTGGCCGCCATACCGAAGCAGGACCAGCAGCACGCAGCCGAACACCGGCAGCCACGTCAGGCGCTCCAGCACCCATAACGCGTCCGACGGCGGCGTGTGCAGGCCGCGCAGCGGGCCGAACGCCGAACCGACGAGCGTGACCGCGAGCAGCGCGCTCTGGTGCAGCAGGAAGACCGGCAGCGCCGCCGCGTTGAGCCGGGCCGCGCGGAACGACGGCCGCACCAGCAGGACCAGCCCCACCTGCGCCAGCGCGAGCGCCAGGGCGGCGGCCGTCGGCGGCGACAGGTTCGACTCGGCCGCGCCGGGCACGCCCACCGCCGACACCGGGTAGCCGGCGCGCAGCAGCACGGCGAACGCCGCCGCGCCGAACCCGAGCAGCGCCGCACCCCACGAGCGGCGCCACCCGTGCCGGGCCACCAGCAGGCCCACCTGCCACGGCGCCCACCACACGGCCACCACGTTCGCCCAGCCCGGACCGCCCCACCAGGCGTCCACCGCGACCAGCGCCACCGGCAGCGCGACGCCCCACCAGCCGAGCCGCGCGAGCAGCGGCGTCGCCGCCAGCAGCAGCAGGTACACGCCCAGGAACCACAGCGGCGTGACGACGGCGTACCCGGCGTTCCACAGGGTCTGCTGGGGCAGGCCGCGCACCGACAGCCCGAACAGGACGACCGCCCACGCGGCGAGCAGCCCGGCGACCGGCGGCAGCAGCCGGCGCACCCGCGACCACCACGGCGTGGTCGAGCGGGCCGCGCCGAACCCGCCGGTGAAGAAGAACAGGCCGAGCACCTGGAGCACCCAGCTCGCCGGGGCCAGCTCCGGCACCCACCGCAGCGGGCTGTCGAACACCAGCCCGTCGTCGGTCAGCACCAGCGCGGTGACGAGCCAGTGGCCCAGCACCACGCCCCCGATCGCCAGCGCGCGCGTCGCGTCGACCGCCGCGTCCCTGCCCCGCGGCCCCGTCACGGCGCCTCCCCCACCGCGAGCCGCGCGAGGGCGCGCAGCGACGGCGAGCCGGGCGTGAAGTACCCGTCGTGCGCCGCGTCCCCCGCGTCGAACACCCGGGCCCCGAAGTCGGGGTCCAGCGGGTCCGCGCCGTGCCCGAGGTCGCCGACCCGCACCGCCGGCACCCACCTCGTCCAGTCCCGCGCGCCGCGCGCCGCCCACACCCGTCCGCCCAGTTCGGCGGCCGAGTCGGCGCGCACGCCCGGCGAGCCGAGCAGCACCACGTCGGCCACCCGCGCCCGGGCGAGCCCGCACACCACCGAGCCGTAGCTGTGGCACACCAGCCGCACCCGCCTCGGCGACCCCCGCCCCTGCAACTCCCGCACGTACGCGTCCAGCGCGGTCGCCCCGGCACGGGCCAACCGGCCGGAGGCCGCGTCCACACCGAGTCCCGAGGGCGTCCGGTAGCCGAGCCAGGCGACGACCGCGAGGTCGTCCCGCCCCGCCGCGGTGAACAGCGCGCGGGCCATCCGGCCCACCGTCGCCGCGAACCGGCGTTCGTCCACATCGGACCCCGGCACGAGCACCACCACGTGCGCGGCCCGGGCCGGGTCGCCGAGCACCTCGACGTGCGGGGTGGCCGGCGGCGGGTCTCCCCCGCCGGGCGTCACCAGCACCAGCAGCGCCGCGAACAGCGCGATCCCCTTGGTCACACCGGGAAAGCTAGGGAGGTGACGCGCCCCGGGGCGTCACCCCGGGGTACCCGCCGGCCGGTGCTACCCCGGTACGACGAGGCCCGACTCGTAGGCCGCGATCACGGCCTGCGCCCGGTCCTGCAGGGCCAGCTTCATCAGCACCCGGCTCACGTGCGTCTTCACCGTCTGCTCGGCCAGCACGAGGTGGGCCGCGATCTCGGTGTTCGACAGGCCCTGCGCGACGAGCCGCAGCACCTCCGCCTCCCGGTCGGTCAGCGCGTCCAGCGCGGCGGGCCGCACCGAGCGCACCGGCCGCGCCTTGACGAAGTCCTCGATGAGCCGCTTGGTCACCGACGGCGCCAGCAGCGCCTCCCCGCGCGCCACGACGCGCACCGCGTTCAGCAGCTCGCTCGCCGGGGCGTGCTTGAGCAGGAACCCGCTGGCCCCGGCGCGCAACGCCTCGTAGACGTAGTCGTCCAGGTCGAACGTGGTCAGCACGAGCACCTTGACCGGGTCGTCGGCGAGCAGCCGGGTGGCTGCGAGGCCGTCCACGCCCGGCATCCGCACGTCCATGAGCACGACGTCCGGCTCCAGCCGCCGCACCTCGGCCACGCCCGCCGCGCCGTCGCCCGCCGACCCCACGACGGTGATGTCCGGCTGCGCGTCGAGCAGCGCCGAGAAGCCCTCCCGCACCATCTCCTGGTCGTCCACCACCAGCACCCGGATCACCGCCGCACCACCGGAATCGCCGCCCGCACCTCGAACCCGCCGTCCTCCGTCGGCACGGCGGTCAACGAACCGCCGTGCACCGCCACCCGTTCCCGCATCCCGCGCAGGCCGTGCCCGCCGCCACCGCCGCGCGACGGCCCGCCCGCCGTGTTGCGCACGGCCACCCGCAGCTCCCCGTCCACCAGTTCGACCAGCACCGACGCGTCCGACCCCGGCGCGTGCCGCCCGGCGTTGGTCAGCGCCTCCTGCACCACCCGGTACGCGGTCAGCCCCACCGCGCCCGGCACCTCGACGTCGGCCACCTCGGCGTCGGCGTGCAGCGACCGGATGTCCGCCAGGCCCGGCTGGGGGTTGCGGTCGGCGCTCTGCCCGGAGGCCCGCAGCACGCCCAGCAGCTGCTGCATGTCGGTGATCGCGGACCGCGCGGCACCGCCCAGCTCGGCGAACTCGCGCCGCGCGCCCTCGGGCAGGTCGGGCAGCCGGTAGGGGGCCGTCTCGCAGCGCACCACCACCATCGACATGTGGTGCGCGACCACGTCGTGCATCTCGCGCGCGATGCGGGCCCGTTCCTCCAGCGCGGCCTTGGCGTCCCGCTCGTCGTGGAACCGCTGCTCGGCCCGGCCGCGCGCGCCGAACGCGTACCCGAGGAGCAGCAGGACCAGCAGCGTGCCGATCGTGGTCGGGAAGTGGTCGAGGTCGCCCAGCGCGCCGGCCAGGAACACCGCGCCGGACGTGAGCAGGCCCACCACCACGACCACCCGGCCGCTGTGGATCATGCCGATGGCCAGCACCACCGGGATGTACCAGCACCAGCCGGCGGGGCCGAGGATGGCGGGTTCGGACTCCAGCAGGAGCCTGCTCGCGACCACGCCGGCGGTGGCCAGCCGCCAGGCCGCCAGGGTCGAGCGCAGCAGGAGCGCGAAGGTGCCGCCGACGAGCACGAACAGCAGCGGCCACCAGCCGTCCGGGCTGTTGTTCGAGGCGTACTCCACGCTCTGCACGATCGCCACGACCAGGCCGTAGAGCAGCACCGAAGCCCACGCGAACCGCCGGTACCGGAAGTCCTCGAAGACCCGCGTGCGGTCGCGGAGCAGCACGACCTGGAGGAAGGTGCGGATCACGCGGCCGATGCTAGGCGGGTCCCGGCCGGGGCACATGCGACCCGGGGGTGTCATACCCGAGTAGCACCCGGACCGGCAAGCCGTTGCCTAGGACTCACGCCACCGGGTAGGCAGTACGGCAGAGCGCGAAAACTCCTACTCCGTGTTGGAAGATGGCTGAATGCACCCGCAGCAGGACCCGGATCGCTGGTCACGGCTCCGCGCCGTGGCCGGTGAGGCCCTGACCGCCGCCAAGGTCGGGGAGGACGCTGTCGCGGTCGACCTCGTGACCGGATACCTCAGCGGCTCCCCCGAGGGGAACGAGGAGATCAGAGAGCTGGTGCTGCTGCTGTTCTCCGAGTGCAGCGACATGGTCGCCGCCCTCGGCTCGGGCGGCGCGACGCCGGTGAAGATGCAGGTCTTCGACGAGGACGGCCAGGAGGTGCCGATCGACGACGCGGACCCGCCCGTCCGCACGGCGATCCGCACGCTGCTCGCCGAGGTGCACGGCGACCAGGCCGCCGCCGCCGAGCAGATCGAGATCGCGCTGGCCAACGGGCAGCCGCAGGAGCTGGCGACGGTCGTGCTCCAGGCGCTGCGCTGGACGGTGAAGCTCGCCCTGGAGTGCGAGGTGCGCAACCTCCCCGTGGCCCCCTGGATAGCCACCGCCCTCGACGAATAACCCGCCCACCACACGAACGAGTGACCACCCCCGAGAGTCCAACCCCCAGGCCCCGAGAGTCCAACGCTCAGGCCCGGTGAGTTCTACGTTCGGGGCTCACACCGTTAGGCGCGAATGCAGAACTCAGGGGTCCTGAGCGTTGGACTCTCGCGTCTTGAGCGTTGGACTCTCGGGGTCTGAGCGTTGGACTCTCGCGGTTAGGGGAGGAGGTCGGCCACTAGTTTGGCCACCTGGTCGACCTCGATCAGGAACGCGTCGTGGCCGTACGGGGAGGTGACCACGCGGAGGTCGCCGGCACCCGGGACGGCGGCGGCGATCTCGGCCTGCCGGGCCAGCGGGTACAGGCGGTCGGAGTCGATGCCCGCCACGACGGTGCGCGCGGTGACCCGGGACAGCGCCTCGCGCACCCCACCGCGGTCGCGGCCCACGTCGTGGCCGTTCATCGCCTGGGTCAGCACGACGTAGCTCTCCGGGTCGAACCGGCGGACGAGCTTGGCCGCGTGGTGGTCCAGGTACGACTCCACCGCGTACCGCCCGTCGGCCTGCACCTCGCGGCCGAACCGCGCGTCCAGCTCGGCCGCGCTGCGGTAGCTCGCGTGCGCGATGCGCCGCGCCACGCCCAGCCCGCCCACCGGGTCCAGCCGGATGGCGTGCAGCTGGGCCGAGGCGAGCGCGACGTTGTCCGCCGACGACGACGCCGGCGCGGCCAGCACCAGCAGGTTCCGCACCCGCTCGGGCACGGTCACCGCCCACTCCAGCGCCCGCATCCCGCCCATGGACCCGCCGAGCACCGCCGCCCACGCGCCCACCCCCAGGTGGTCGGCCAGCAGCACCTCGGCGGCGACCTGGTCGCGCACCGTCACGCGCGGGAACCTCGCGCCCCACGGCAGGCCGTCCGGCGCGGTGGCCCACGGCCCGGTGGTGCCCTGGCACCCGCCCAGCACGTTCGGCGCGACCACGAACCAGTCGGCCGGGTCCAGCACACGACCGGGGCCGATCAACCCGTCCCACCAGCCCGGCGTGGGGTGCCCCGGCTCCACGCCGCCCGCCGCGTGGCTGTCCCCGGTCAGGGCGTGCAGCACGAGCACCGCGTTCGACCGGTCGGCGTTCGGCTCGCCCCACGTCTCGTAGGCGATCGACAACGACGGCAACGACGGCAACGCGCCGCGGAACCACCTCCGCCGCCCGTTCGGGTCCCCCTCCCGCCACCCGCCGGCGGCGGGAGGGGTCTCCCCGGTGGTGGACCCGAAGCTCACAGCACCGACTTGGCGGCGCGGAAGCCGGCCTCCAGGTCGGCCTTGAGGTCCTCCACGCCCTCGATGCCGACCGACAGCCGGACCAGTCCGGGCGTGACGCCCGTGACGACCTGCTCGTCGGGCGTGAGCTGGCTGTGCGTGGTGCTGGCCGGGTGGACGATCAGGCTGCGCACGTCGCCGATGTTCGCGAGCTGGCTGAACAGCTCGACGCCGTCCACGAACGCCCGCCCCGCCTCGACGCCGCCGTGCAGCTCGAACGACACGATGCCGCCCGCGCCGTTCGGCAGGTACTTCTGCGCGAGCCCGTGCCACGGGCTCGACTCCAGCCCCGCGTAGTGCACCTTCTCCACCTCGTCGCGCGCCTCCAGCCACCGGGCCAGCTCCAGCGCGTTGGCCGAGTGCCGCTCCAGGCGCAGCGACAGCGTCTCGATGCCCTGGATGACGAGGAAGCTGGTCAGCGGCGCGATGGCCGCGCCCGTGTCGCGCAGCCCCTGCACGCGCAGCTTCGCGGCGAACGCCCCGTGCCCGAGGGCGGGCCAGTACTGGAGGCCGTGGTAGCTCGGGTCGGGCTCGGTGAAGTCCGGGAACTTCTCCGCGTCGGAGAACTCGAACTTCCCGCCGTCCACGACGACGCCCGCGATGGCGGTGCCGTGGCCGCCCAGGTACTTGGTGGCCGAGTGGATCACGATGTCGGCGCCGTGCTCCAGCGGCCGGAGCAGGTACGGCGTGGGCACGGTGTTGTCCACGACCAGCGGCACGCCGTTCTCGTGCGCGACGGCGGCCACCGCCTCGATGTCCAGCACGTTGCTGCGCGGGTTGGCCAGCGACTCGGCGAAGAACAGCTTCGTGTTCGGCCGCACGGCCGCCCGCCACGCGTCGAGGTCGTCGGGGTCGTCCACGAAGGACACCTCGATGCCGAGCTTGGGCAGCGTGTAGTGGAACAGGTTGTAGGTGCCGCCGTAGAGGGACGCGCTGGACACGAAGTGGTCGCCCGCGCGGGCGAGGTTGAGGATGGTCGCGGTCTCCGCCGCCTGGCCGGAGGCGAACGCCACCGCCGCCACGCCGCCCTCCAGCGCCGCGACCCGCTGCTCCAGCACGTCCTGCGTCGGGTTGTTGATGCGGGTGTAGATGTTGCCCGGCTCGGCGAGGCTGAACAGGGCCGCGCCGTGCGCCGAGTCGCGGAACACGAACGAGGTGGTCTGGTAGATCGGGGTGGCCCGCGCGCCCGTCGCGGGGTCGGGTGCGGCGCCGGAGTGGACCTGTCGGGTGTCGAAGGACCAGGACATGCGGTGTGCTCCTGTCAGGCGGGGGTTGCGCGGGCACGCCGAGGAGACCGGGCGTGCCGGTGGGGGTGGGGTCGTTCAGCCGCGACGACAGGCCGCGCCGACGACGCGCACGTGGTCCACGTGCCGAGGTGCCACCAGCAGAGGACCCATGCGGCTGAACGTAGCAACGTGCCACGGGTCGCGACAGGGCGTCCACGTCGTGGGAAGCCTAGGGTTCGGCACCATGCGCACCGCACTGATCGGGTACGGGCTCGGCGGAGCCGCGTTCCACGCACCCTTCCTGTCCTCCTCGCCGGACCTGGAGCTGACCGCCGTGGTCACCGGCAACGCCGACCGCGCGGCCGAGGTCGCGGCCCGCTACCCCGGCACCGAGGTCATCGCCTCGGTGGACGACGTGTGGGCGCGCTCGGACGATTTCGACCTGGTCGTGGTGACCACCCCGAACCGCTTCCACGCCGGGCACGCGCGCGCCGCGCTGGAGCACGGGCTGAACGCGGTGGTGGACAAGCCGTTCGCCGGGTCGGCGGACGAGGCGAGGGCGCTGGCCGACCTGGCGTCGTCGCGCGGCCTGCTGCTGGCCCCGTTCCACAACCGGCGGTGGGACGGCGACTTCCGCACCGTCGCGCGGCTCGTCGGCGACGGCGAGCTGGGCGACGTGCACCGGTTCGAGTCGCGGTTCGAGCGGTGGCGGCCCGAGCCGAAGGACGGCTGGAAGGAGTCCGGCGACCCGGCCGACCTGGGCAGCATCGTCTACGACCTGGGCACGCACCTGGTGGACCAGGCGGTGGCGCTGTTCGGCCGGCCGACCGGCGTGTACGCGGAGGTGCGGACGCTGCGGCGCGGCGTCAAGGCGCACGACGACGCGTTCCTGGCGCTGACCCACCCGTCCGGCGCCGTGTCGCACCTGTGGGCGTCGGCGCTGGTGGGGGCGCTCGGCCCGCGGTTCCGGGTGCTGGGCGACCGGGCGGCGTACGTCAAGCACGGGATGGACCCGCAGGAGGAGGCGCTCAAGGCGGGCGAGGTGCCCGGCGGCCCTGGCTGGGGCGCGGAGCCCGAGGAGCGGTGGGGCGTGCTGGCCGCGGGCGGCGACCCGCGGCGCGTGCCGACCGAGCCCGGCGCGTACCAGGAGTTCTACGCGGCCGTGGCGGCCGGGCGGGCGCCCGTGCCGGTCGAGGACGCGATCACCGGCCTGGAGGTCGTGGAGGCGGCGTTCGGGTCGGCGCGAACGGGTGACGTGGTCGCGCTGCGCTGACCCTTGATCGGCGGCGTCGGTCAGCGCGGCGCGGGTTCGCCCGCGCCGCGCCGGGGCGTCTCGCCGACCGCCAGCAGGCACAGGCCGCTGACCAGCGCGCCGGCGATCAGGTAGAGCGAGATCGGCCACGAGTCGTGCGTCGGCGTGGCGCCCAGCAGCCACGTCGCCACGAGCGGGGACAGCCCGCCGCCGAGCACCGCGCCGAGCTGGTAGCTCAACGACACGCCGCTGTAGCGGACCCGCGTGCCGAACAGCTCCGCGTAGTAGGCGGGCATCGGCCCGAACAGCGCGGCCGACCCGGTGAACGCCAGCACCATCGCGAGCACCACCAACCCGGGCGAGCGCGTCTCCAGCAGCCAGAACAGCGGGAACGCGAACAGCCCCAGGAACGCCGCGCCGCCCAGCATCACCGGCAGCCGGCCGACCCGGTCCGACAGCCGCGCGAACACCAGGATGGCGACGGCCTGGGTGAACGCGCCGATCAGCCCGGCGTTGAGCAGCGTCGCGCGGCTCATGCCGAGTTCCTTCGTCCCGTACGACACGGCGAACGTGGCGACGATGAAGATGAACGCGGTGAAGCCGAGGTTCACGCCCGCGCCCAGCAGCACGGTCCGCCACGACCGGCGCAGCAGGTCGGCGACCGGCAGCCGCACCGCGCCGCGCGCCTCCCGGGCGGCGCGGAACTCCGGGCTCTCCCCCACCGACAGCCGCACGTACAGGCCCACCCCGACCAGCACCAGGCTGAGCAGGAACGGCACCCGCCAGCCCCACTCCGGGAACGCGTCGCCGGACACCGCGGTGGACGCGGCCATCGCGCCGTTGGCCAGCAGCAGGCCCAGGGGCGAGCCGAGGAACGTCCAGCTGCCGTACCACCCGGTGCGGCCCGGCGGTGCGTGCTCGACGGCCATCAGCGTCGCGCCGCCCTGCTCGCCGCCGAGGAAGAAGCCCTGCACCAGGCGCAGCAGCACGAGCAGCAGCGGCGCGGCGATCCCGATGGACGAGTAGGTCGGCAGCAGGCCGATCAGCGCGGTGCACACGCCGGTCGCGGTGAGCGTGAGGACGAGCATCGACCGCCGGCCGACCCGGTCGCCGAAGTGCCCGATGACGACCCCGCCGAGCGGGCGGGCGAGGAAGCCCGCGCCGAACGTGGCGAACGCGAGCAGCGTGCCGATCCGCGGGTCGAAGGACGGGAAGAACAGCTTGTCGAAGACGAGCGCGGACGCCGTGCCGTAGAGCAGGAAGTCGTACAGCTCCACCGCGTTGCCGGCCGAACTGGCCAGCGCCACCCTGCGCACCCCTGATGTCGCCACCCCGGTAGCCATCCACCCACCCTGGCCCGGCACGCCCACGGCGGAGCTTGACAGTGAGCTACCTCACAAACACGATCCGTGAGGGTGCTTCCGCTCGCGTGCCGAGGCCGACGACTCCCCGCCCAGCGCGCCGACGTGATCGCGGGAACCGCTCAATACACCACACGATCCGGTGAGATCACTGGAACGAGTGGTGTCGTGCCCATCATCGTGAGGGCATGGCACCCCTCCCCTTCATCGCGGCGATGGCCGCACTGGCTCCGTTCGTCCACGCACCGGAGTCCAGCTTCGTGCTCAACGTGCAGCGGGGTGAATCGCTCCGGATCGTCAACCTGACGTGCGAACCCTCCGGCGGCCTGCACCCCAGGGCGGACCGGGCGTGCGACGCGCTGTCCCTCGTGGACGGTCAGGTCGCGCAGCTCTCCCCGGGCGGCGACGCGATCTGCACCCTGGAGTACAACCCCGTCCGGGTGAAGGCGACCGGCACGTGGCGCGGCGAGGAGCGCTGGTTCGAGGCGGAGTTCCCGAACCCGTGCGTCATGCACGCCGAGACCGGCCCCGTGTTCGACTTCTGAGCCCGGCGCACCCGTGGAGGGGCCCACGACACCGCCGCCGAAGTCGTGGGCCCCTCCACCGATGACGCTAGGGAGTGCACCGGCGAACGGTCAACAAAGTTCACAGTGGTGAAACAGGGCCGGATCAGCCCTGCTCGTGGCCGGTTCCCACCCCGTCCCCCTTGACGGCCTGGGACACTCGACGGCATGGCAGACCTGTCGGGGGTCAGGGTCGCCGCCCTCCCCCTCCTGTGCTCCGGCGTCGTGTCGCTAGCACCGGGGTGGACCGGGCACTGGCCGGTGGCGTTGGCCCTGACCGTCCTGGCCGCCACCTGGCGGCCGGGCGCGGTGGGCGCCGGCGTCTCCGCCGTCCTGGCCGCCACCGCCCTCACCGCCGCCGTGCTGCCCACCGAACTCCCGACCCTGCTCGCCCCGGCGCCGGCCGTCGTGCTCGGGCTCGTCCTGCTGGCCGCCGCCGCGGTCCTGTGGCGACGCCTCGACCTGGGCGTCGCCGCCCTGGCCCCCGCCGTGGCGGGCACGACCGCGCTCGCCCAGGCGCTCCCCGCCACCGCCCCGCTGGTCCTGGTCTCGGTGGTGCTGCTCGGCCTGGCGGCGGCGTCGGGCGACAACCTCCTGGCCTCGGCGGCGACGGCCTACGCGGTCGCCACGTGCCTGACCGGTGCCCTGCTCCTGCCGGCGGCCGTGCCCGCGGTGGTGGCGTTCGCGGGCGCGGCGGGCGCGGTGCGGCGGCACGTAGCCTCTCGGCATGAGCATCCACGACATCCCCGTGCGCACCCTCTCGGGTGAGGGGTCCAGCCTGGGCGAGCACGCGGGCAAGGCGCTGCTGGTGGTCAACGTGGCGTCGAAGTGCGGCCTGACGCCGCAGTACAAGGGCCTGGAGCGGCTCCAGGAGCGGTACGCGGACCGCGGCTTCTCGGTCGTCGGCTTCCCGTGCAACCAGTTCATGGGCCAGGAGCCGGGCACCGCGGAGGAGATCGCCACCTTCTGCTCGACGACCTACGGCGTCACCTTCCCGCTGTACGAGAAGATCGACGTCAACGGCCCCTCGCGGCACCCGGTGTACGCCGAGCTGACCCCCACCGAGGACGCCGACGGCAAGGCCGGGGACGTGCAGTGGAACTTCGAGAAGTTCCTGCTGTCCCCGACGGGCGAAGTGGTCGCCCGCTTCCGCCCGGCCACCGACCCCGAGGCCGACGAGGTC
>NZ_JBPKJK010000101.1:0-32561 GCF_051756985.1 Saccharothrix sabaoui | reverse complement strand
GGTCGGTCACGGGAGCATCGTGCCCCGGTCGGTCCAGCGGGCGAGCAGGAGGGCGCCGTCGTGCCCGAGCGCGGTGCCGAGGAGTTCCCGGACGGTCTCGGCCGGCGAGTGGCCCGAGGTCGTCTCGCGGCGGAGGAAATCTGCCAGCCGCGCGTGGTCGGCGGGGTCGGTGCGGGCGTCGCCGAACCCGCCTGGGCGCAGGACCAGCCAGTCCTCCGACCCCAGCACCGCCTGGCCGGTGGCCGGCTCCCCCGCGCCCTTGCCGAGGGGCGGCGCGTCACCGGAGGCGAGCGGTTCGACCGTGCCGTCCACGCGCACCACCACCGACCGGGCCGCCCCGGCGTCGAGGTGGCGCAGCCGCCCCGTGACCAGGTCGACCTCGACGAGGAGCGCCGAGGCGGACGCGCCCGCCCCGCAGTGCCCGCTGATCGCCTCGTCCATGGCGCGGGCCTGCCCGGCCAGGTCGCGGCCCGCGTAGCGGGCGCTGCGGTGGGCGGCCAGGGCGGTGGCCGCGACCAGGCCGCCGCGCTCGCCCTGCCCGGTCGCGTCCAGGACGAGCAGGGTGGCGGTGGTCTCCGACAGGGCGTAGTCGAAGACGCCGCCCGGGTCGGCGGGGTCGACGGCCCCGCTGACCACGAACCCGTTCACCCCGGCGGTCGACGGCGGCAGCAGCGACCACACCAGTTCGCCGGCGACGGTGCGCGGCGACGGCAGCCTGACCCGGTCCGCGGCGTCCCCGTACTGGTCGAGCAGGGTGATCAGGTGCCCGAGCAGCATGGCCAGCCACCGGCACCGGGAGCGCAGGCGGGGGTCGTCGAGGTCGACCGGGCCCTCGGCCTCGACGTCGAGGACGCCCAGTCGTTCCACGCCGTCCAGCAGCGGCACCCACAGCGCGGGGCGGTCCGGGGCCGGCACGATCCGCGTCTCCCGGAAGGCGGTGCCCGCCGGGGTGTCCAGTCCCAGGGGCGTGCGGTCGCCCGGGGCGGGGCCCCACGGGTGCAGGCGGCGCTGCGGGTAGTCGACCAGGTACGCGGTGATCCGCACGCCCAGCACCCTCCCGGCGGCCTCGACCAGCGCGGGCAGCCGGTCGGGCGGGGCCAGCTCGGCGCCTTCGAGCAGCGACACCAGCTCGTCCTGCACCGGTTCGCCCTCGACGGGCGCGGGCGGGACGCCGTCGACCAGGTTGCTGTAGGTGGCGCGGTCGGGCGGGACCAGCTCGTCCAGGCGCTCGTTGACCACGTGGGCGAGGACGTCCCGCTGGAGCCGCGGCAGCGTCCCCAGGCCGTGCAGGTAGGCGTCCACGTCGATGGGGCCCGCGTTGCCGCCCAGGGAGAAGTAGCGCAGCCACAGCGCCTCGACGGTCAGCTCGGCGTGGCGCAGGGCGGCGACGGTGCTCTGCCGCTGTCGTTCGGCGTGCTGATCGGTCATCGTGGTCAGTGCGCTCCCCGGGCGGTCGAGCGCACCAGCCGTTCGGCGGCCTGCCGCACCGTCGTGCGGTCCCGGCGGGCCGACTCGGCCAGGACGAGGAACGCGCCCTCCTCGTCCACGCCGTCGCGGGCCATGATGATGCCCTTGCCGAACGCGATCACCTCGCGTTCCCGCAGGGCCGCCCGGAGCCGGTCGCTGACGCGTCCGGCGTCCTCGGCGGTGCGCGCGTTGACCAGCAGGACGGCGGCCTGCGCGGCGAACATCCCCAACAACCGGGCCTCCCGGTCACCGTAGGCGCCGGGAGCCGACGCGTAGACCTTCATCGCGCCCAGCGCCTCGGAGCCGGCGACCAGCGGCGCGCTGAGCGTCGAGCGCAGACCGACCTCGGCCGCCGCGGGCGACCACCGCGGCCACCGGTCGTCCCGCGCCGTGTCGTCGACGCGCACGACGGTGCGCTCCGCCCAGGCGGTCAGGCACGGCCCCTCGCCCAGCTCGTACTGGAGCGCGTCGGCGCGCTCGACCACGGCGTCGGTCGCCGCGGCGGTCACGCGTTCACCCCGCGGCCCCGCCAGCGTGATGCCGGAACCGGCGGTGGGCGGGAACACCTCCACGGCCAACGAGGTGATCAACCCGAGCGCGGTCCCCACCGTGTCGGTCGACAGCAGCAGGCCCGAGACCCGGGCGAACACCGACGCCAACTCGTCGGCCGGTGACCCCTCAGCCGCCATCCACGTCCCCTGTCCTGATCGTCGCCGCACAGGTGCCTACCCGCCGGTGCGCGGCCCAAACCCGCCCACCGGGCGACCGGCCGGCGCAGGTCGGTCACCGGGGGGCGCGGATCGCGGCGGAACGGGTCAGCCCGCGAGCCGGCCGCGCCCCGGCGCGCCCGCGCCGTCGAGCAGTTGCCCGGCCTGCGCCGCGTACGCCGCGTCGACCAGGACGTCGTAGCTGTCGGCGCGCATCCCCGCCACCGAGGAGAAGTCCCGCCGACCGCCCGTCATCGCGTGCCCGATCATCCCGAGCACCGCGCCCAGGACCGCGCCGAAGACCGCCCCGTACAGGGCGAGCAGCAGGCCCGACACCAGCGGGTCCACCCAGTTGAACAGGCCGAACAGCCAGCCGAACAGGGCGCCGAGCACCGCACCGGACACGGCCGACTGCCCCGCCGCCCGCCCGGTGGTCAGCCGACCGGTGACCTGTTCGAAGCTGCTCAGCCCCCGTCCCACGATCGCGGTGCGCTCCACCGGGAAGCGCTGGTCCGAGAGGTGGTCCACCGCGCGCTCCGCGTCGGCGTAGGTGGGGTAGGAACCGACCACCACCTGCCCCGCCGCGTCCTGCGACCGCGCTGCTGCCTGCTCGTGCCACGACCTGGTCACCGTGCGCCTCCTGACCTCGACGGGACGTGCGTCCGCCGTAGGTCTTCCCGCCGCGTCCTGTTCTAACCGAGCCGCGTGGGGCGGGGTGCGCGGGTCGCGGGAGCCGCCGGGGACGTTTGACGTCACCCGGCGGTGGTACAGCCCGGTCCCGGAGCGAGAGGAGGCCCGACGTGGACGAGCGGACCACCTGTCACGTGTCCACCACCGACCTGGGTGGCGGCATCCCGCTGGTCGGCGTGACCGGCGCCCTGGACGCGACGACGTGCGGGCCGGTCGCGGCCGACCTGGACGCCGTCTTCGAGTCGCACCCCACCGCGGTGGTGCTGGACCTGCGCGCGGTGGACTTCATGGGGTCGGCCGGCATCGCGCTGCTGGTCAACGCCCACCACCGGGCGGGCAGGCTGGAGGTCCCCTTCGCCGTGGTCGCGGACACGCGCGGCGTGCTGCGCCCGCTGGGCATGAGCCAGGTCGACAGGACGCTCGCGCTGCACGCCACGGTGGACGAGGCGGTCGCGGCGCTGCGGCTGGCCTCGGCCTGACCCCGGGGCGCGTCAGCCGACCAGGCCCACCGCCCCGTAGCCGAGGTGGTGCGCCGGGCTGCCCGTGGGGACGTCGACACCGGGGCGGGCGCGCCACTCGGGCATCGGGACCACGCCGGGGTGGACCAGCGCCATCCCCTCCAGCAGCGCCTCGACCTCGACCCGGTCGCGCACGTAGAGCTGGTCGACGACGCCCTTGTACGCGTCGATCATGGCGTGGATCTGCACCTTCGCCTCGCCCTCGGCCCGTTCGTCGGTGAGGTGGGACAGCGCCGCGAAGCTGCCCGGCGCGACGCGGTCGCGGTAGCCCTTCACCATGCCCGACGGGTCCTCGTGGTCGCCCACGAACACCATCACGCCGGTCATCACGAGGCCCAGCGGCCGGTCGAGGTCGATCAGGGCGCGCACGCGCGGGTCGTCGAGCAGCTCGCCGGGGCGGCGGGCGTCGGCGCACACCATCGCCGCGTCCGGGTTGTCCGCCAGCAGGAGCTCGCCGTGGTGGCACGCGACCGGGTCGTGGTCGACGTAGACGACCCTGGCCCCGGGCGAACGGGCCTGCGCGACCTCGTGGGTGTTGCCGGCGGTGGGCAGGCCGGAGCCCAGGTCGAGGAACTGGGTGACGCCCTGGTCCAGCATGAACGCCACGGCCCGGCGCAGGAACCCCCGGTTGAACCGGGCGAGCATGTCCATGCTGGGCAGGGTGGACCTGATGCGGTCCGCGCGGGCGCGGTCGGCGGCCAGGTTGAACGTCCCGCCGAGGTAGTAGTCGTAGATGCGGGCGATGTTGGCGGTCTCGGGGTCGAACACGTCGTGCCTCCTCGGGGAACGGCGGACCGGCCGGCGGCGCCGTGCCGGCCGGTCCGCCGCCTGGTCACGCGGACGGTGCGAGCACGCCGGGCACGGGTTCGGGGGCCCGGTCGCGCCGCCGCAGGGCCGCGGCGAGGGCGCCGAGGAAGGCGAGGCCGCCGAGCACCTGGAGGCTGCCGAGGAACACGATCCCCGCGACCGGCGGGATCACGACGCCCATGCCGATCGGCGTGGGGAACATCAGGGCCGCGGTGGCGACCAGGACCAGCCACGAGGCGAGCACACCCGCCGCGTGGCCCGCGCCGCGCCGCTCCCGCGCCCACCACAGCCACGCGGCCAGGGCCGGCACGACCCAGACCCAGTGCTGCGGCCACGAGATCGGCGAGATGAGCAGCCCGGTGACCGCGCACGCCAGGGCGCCCGCCGCCTCCAGGCCCCGGCGGCTCGCCCACGCCGAGACCAGCAGGCCGGACGCGCCGACGACGAGCGCGAGGAGCAGCCACACCCACTGCGCGCTCAGGAAGCCGGGCAGCTGGGCCAGGACGCCGCGCATCGACTGGATGAACGGCGCGGCGCCGGGCGGCACCATCCGGTCGGTGTCCAGCACGTGCTCGGTCCAGAAGCTCACCGACGCGCCGGGCAGCGCGAGGAACCCGACCACCGCGGTCGCCGCGAACGTCACCGCGGTCACGACGGCGGCCCGGGTGCGGCGGGTGAGCAGGAAGTAGGCGACGAAGATCAGCGGGGTCAGCTTGATGCCCGCCGCGATGCCGATGGCGACGCCCTGGAAGCGACCCGGCCGCCGGGCCAGGTCGAGGAGGCACAGGAGCATCAGGAAGACGTTGACCTGGCCGAAGCCCAGCAGGTAGAGCACCGGCGTGGTGGGGATGGCGACGGCGGCGGCCAGCACGGCGAACCGGGCGCGCCGCGTCGTCGACGCGGGCGCGAGCAGGCCGAGCGCGAGCCACACCGAGGCGATCAGGGCGACCATCGTGGCGAACGTCCACAGCGCGAACCCGACCTCGACGCTCACCAGCCCCAGCGGGGCCAGGGTCAGCGCGGCGAACGGGGGGTAGAGGAACTGGTAGCCGTCGCCCGTGGCCACCTCGAACGGCGACGCGCCGTCCAGCACCGCCGCGCCGCCGATCCGGAACGCGGCGAAGTCGTTGGCCATGACCGGGAACGGGATGCTGTTCTCGAAGGCGTGCGCGACCACGACGAGCGCGGTCACGGCGAGCGAGAGCGCGACCGCGACGGCAGCCGTGCCGGAGGGGAACCGCGCGCGGGTCGCCCGCGCGGGCTCGGGTGGTGCCGCTGCTGTCGTGGTCATGCCGGGATCTCCTCGGGGTGCGGTGCGACGGGGACGGGTTCCGGGCGCGCCCGGAACACCCACGAGCTGAGCAGGACGAACCGCCCGAGGGTGCCGACGGCGGAGGAGCCGACCAGCACCGCCAGCTCCAGCCAGCGGGACGGGGACTCGACCGCGGAGTGCAGGACGAGCAGCGCGCCGGAGGTGAACCCGCAGTACAGGCCGAACACCACGAGCGCCTGCACGTGGACCCGCACCAGCGGGCCCGACCGGCTGTCGAAGGTGAACCGGCGGTTGGCCTCGGTGTTGAACAGCGTGCTCACGGTGACCGCGACGAGGTTGGCGACCAGCGGCGGCCACCACGTGCGGAACGCGGTGAACAGGCCCAGGGTCATCAGCGTGGCCACCGACCCGACCAGGCAGAACGACAGCAGGTTGCGCATGCGGGGCATCCCCTTCACGGACAGCACGGCATCGGGGTGGATCGGCTGGGGCGCGGGCCGGAACGGCAGGTCCGCGATGCGCGCCGCGCCGGTCGCCTTGGCCCTGGCCAGCCGGACCAGGCCGCGCAGGTTCGTCGCGGCGGTGCCGGTGACGTTCACCCGGCTGTCGACGTCCTCGACCCAGTCCACCGGCACCTCCAGCACGCGCAGGCCGTTGTGCTCGGCCAGCAGCAGCAGTTCGGTGTCGAAGAACCAGGTGTCGTCCTGGACCCGCGCCAGCAGCGGCCGGATCACGTCGGTGCGCGCGGCCTTGAAGCCGCACTGGGCGTCGCGGAAGCGGGTGCGGTGGGTCAGCCGCAGGAGTGCGTTGTAGACGCGGGAGATCAGCTCCCGCTTGGGGCCGCGGACCGTGCGCGCGCCCGGTGCGAGGCGGGAGCCGACGGCGATGTCCGAGTGGCCCGCGACCAGCGACGCCACCAGCGGCAGCAGCGCGTCCAGGCCGGTGGACAGGTCGACGTCCATGTAGACGACCACGTCGGCCCGGCTGCGCGCCCACGCCGTGCGCACCGCGCGGCCCTTGCCCCGGACGTCCAGGCTGAGCACCCGCACGCCGCGCCACCGCCGGGCGAGTCCTCTCGCGACGGCGGCCGTGCGGTCGGTGCTGGCGTTGTCCACGACGGTGATGACCCAGCCGAACGGCATCCGCTTGGTCAGGTGCTCGTGCAGCACCGCCACGCAGCCGGGCAGGGCCCGCTCCTCGTTGTGGACGGGGACGACGACCTCGACGGTCGCCGTGCCGCGGACCGCGCGGGGGCGCACCGCCCGCACGCGTCTGGAGTGGACCGCGCGCCTCGCCCGCGGGCGGGGCACGCTCCCCCCGGTGGTGTTCCCGTCGTCGGATCGAGGTTCACCAGCAAGCACCCGGCCGCCCATGCGCGCCCCCCTCGCCGCGTCGGAGACACAAGGAGGCTACGACCGCACACCGGCGGCGACCTTCTTCAAAAGTGCGGTTGACACCCCCCGCGGGCGGTGGTAGTTGCACTGCGAAACCACTACGGGGGTCCGCAGGTGGCGGCCGGCGCACCACCGATCGGCGCACCACCGGGCGGGCCGGCGCAGGTCGGGTCGGCGGGTGTCACCCGGTCGGGTGACGGGTCAGCCGGCCCGCTCCACGAGGGCGGCGGCGTAGGCGGCCTCGATGCGGGCCCGCACGGTCGGACCGCCCGGCGACGGCCGGTGCCGCGCCCCCGGGCCGAGGTGCTCCTCGCGCAGCTCGTCCATGAACTCCTCCCACAGCGGGGGGCCGCCGCTGTCGAGCACGCGCATCCGGGCGGCGTACTCGTCGGTCGCCGGCAGGTGCCGCAGCCCCCACGAGCCGAGCTGCACGATCAGCGGGACGAGCTGGATCGCCTGCTCGGTCAGCGAGTAGGTGATCTTCTGCTTGTGCGCGGGGTCGCCGGAGCGGACGAGCAGGCCGTGCTCGACGAGCGAGGTGAGCCGGTCGGACAGGATGTTCGAGGAGATCCGCTCGGGACCGGTCAGCAGCTCGCGGAAGTGCCGGGCGCCGACGAACACGACGTCGCGCAGCACGAGGAGCGTCCAGCGGTCGCCGAGGACCTCCAGCGACAGGTTGACCGGGCACCCCGATCGCACGTCCTTGCGCACGGCGCACTCCAACGCTGTTCCCGAACCGGGCACTCCGGTTGCACTCCTGAACCAGTCTCTCCTACGGTATGACCGATTGCAATACGAGAGCAGTTGGGAGACTCCGATGGGGCCCAGGGCGAACCTTCCCGAAGTGGTGTCGCGCGAGGAGTGGCTCGCCGCCCGCAAGGAGCTGCTGGACAAGGAGAAGGAGCTGACCCTGGCCCAGGACCGCGTCAACGCCGACCGCCGGCGGCTGCCGATGGTGCGCGTCGACAAGGACTACTCGTTCGTCGGACCCGGGGGGAAGGTCGGCCTGGCGGACCTGTTCGAGGGCCGCCCGCAGCTCGTGGTGCACCACCTGATGTGGACCTACCGGGTCGACGGGGACGGTGTCGAGCACCCCGGCGACATCGCCTGCTCCAGCTGCTCCACCATCGCCGACGGCATCCCGAAGCTCACCCAGCTGCACGTCCGCAGCACCACGCTGGTGGGTGTCTCGCGCGCGCCGCACGACAAGATCGAGGCGTTCCGCGAGCGGATGGGCTGGACGTTCCCCTGGTACTCCAGCTGGGGCGACGACTTCAACTACGACTTCCACGCGACCGTGGACGACCGGGTCGCGCCGGTGCTGCTCAACCACCGCACGGAGGAGGAGCTGGCCGAGGCCGGCAAACCGTGGGGCGAGAACATGCGCGGCGAGTGGCCCGGCGTCAGCACCTTCCTGAAGGTGGACGACGAGGTGTTCCACACGTACTCGACGTTCGGCCGCGGCATCGAGCAGTTCATCGGCGGCAACCAGTACCTCGACCTGACCGCGCTCGGCCGGCAGGAGGCGTGGGAGACCCCGAAGGGCCGCGCCGCGCCGCTGGGCCTCCAGGCCGGCGGGCCGGGGATGCGGCTGCCCGACGAGTACGACCTGTTCCGGGCGCGCCCGATCTGACCGGCGTTCGGCACGCCGGGAGAAGCGGGGCCGCCGCCGGACCCCGCACGCTGGTGGGATGCGCATCGCGGAGCTGAGCCGGCGGACGGGCGTGAGCGTGCCGACGATCAAGTTCTACCTGCGCGAGGGCCTGCTCGCGCCGGGCGCGTGCACCGCCCGCAACCAGGCGCGCTACGACGAGGCGCACGAGCGGCGGCTGCGCCTGGTGCGCGCCCTGGTCGAGGTGGGCGGCCTGTCGCTCGCCGCGGTCCGCGAGGTGCTGACCGCGGCGGACGACGGGGTGCCCGCCCTGCTGGGCCGCGTGCGGCGGCAGGCGGTGGCGACGGCGGCGGGAGCGGGCTCGGGCGCCGGCGGCGGGCGGGCGGACGCCGAGGTGGCCCGGCTGATCGCCCGGCGCGGCTGGTCGGTGGACGCCGCCCACCCGGCCGCGCGGGCGCTGGCGCGCGTGCTGGAGACGGCCGCGCTGCTGGGGCACGACGATTTCACCGCGCTGGTCGACCGCTGCGCGTCCGCGTGCGAGGAGCTGGCCGCCGCCGAGGTCGAGTCGCTGGCCGGGCGGTGGACCGGGGCCGACCCCGTCGCGGGCGTGGTGGTCGGCACGGTGCTCGGCGACGCGGCGGTCACCGCCCTGCGCAGGCTGGCCCAGGCCGACGCGTCCCGGCGCGTCTTCGGCGGGGCGGGCTGACCGCGCCCGCCCCGGCCGGGTGTCGCCGGCCGGGGCGGACCCGCGGGCTCAGAGGAACTGCGTGTTCGGCTCCAGCCCGCAGTTCACCCGGCCGAACAGCTCGAAGTTCGTGTCCGGGTGCATGATCGAGTGCAGGCTGGAGGTCTGCACGTCGCGCGCGATGCGCTGGATCGGCACCGTGTGGTGCACCGACGACCCGCCGCTGGCGTTGTTCAGGATGTCCACGGCCTCCTTGGCGCGCAGGCACGTGGCCCCCATGTCCAGGCGCACCTGCACGCGCTCTCGCACCGACCACGGCTCGCCCGGCGCCTTCCCGTCCACCAGGCCCGCCGCGCGGTGCAGGTGGAAACCGGCCTCGTCGACGCGCAGCGCGGCCTTGGCGACCTGCATGTGCGTCAGCGGGGCGTCGGCCTGGTGCTCGTAGTCCGTGTAGGTGATCTTGCGCGTGGGCAGCCGCTCCATGAAGGCCGCGTCGGCGGCGCGGGCCAGGCCGTAGGGCGTCGCGGCGACCACCGCGCACGCCCACGGCATGAACGGCACCTGCCACCGGCGCGACGCCGCGTTCAGCTCCGACAGGTGCCGCCCCTCGGTGAGCAGCGGGATCATCGGCAGGATGCGCGCTTGCGGCACGAACACGTCCTCCGCGACGGTGGACACGCTGCCCGTGCCGCGCATCCCGGAGGTGTGCCAGTCGTCGACGATCTCCAGGTCCTCCATCGGGATCATCACCATGATCGGCTGCGGCTCCTCGCCGTCGGCGGCCAGGACGGCGGCGTGCGCGTTCCAGGTCGCCTGCCGGGCCCCGGTGTTGAACACCCACCTGCCGTTGAGCACGATGCCGCCGTCCACGGGCACGCCGACCGCCGTGGGGCCGAACGTGCCGCTGATCCGGACGTCGCCGTCGCCGAACACCTCGTCCTGCGTGGCGTCCGGGAACAGGCCCGTCAACCAGGTGCTGATGTTCCACACCGTGGCCACCCAGCCGGTCGCGCCGTCGCCCTTGGCGATCTCCGCGAGCACGTCGACCAGGGTGGTCGTGTCGACCTCGTAGCCGCCGTAGCGGGCCGGGAGGGTCAGCCGCAGCAGGCCGGCGTCGCGCAGGGCGGAGACGGTGTCCTCGTGCAGGACGCGGTTCTCCTCCTGCCAGATCGCGTTCTTGCCGAACAGGGGCGCCAGATCCGCCGCCCGGCCGATGAGTTCCTCCCGCGAAGGTGCGGCACTGGTGTCCATGAGCGCTCCGTAACGTGTCCGCCCGACCGGGGCCGGGGCAGGGGGTGTGGGGCGGTCGACCGGGGCGTCGTGCGGTGGGCTGTCCGGTGGGCCGCAGACCGATCGTGGCACCGGGGTGCCGCGCGGCGCTTGTCCCAGCGTGCCCAGTCGCCCGGGTCCCCGGCGACCGTCCACAGCGGACCGGTCGTCAGGTCCCGACCGCGGTCCAGGTGGAGTCCTTCAGGGCCGACCGCTCGACGGCGTCGAGCACGAGCTGGACCTGGAGCGCGTCGGCGAACGACGGGGTCGGGTCCTCCCCCGCCGCCACGGCGGCGATGAAGTCGCGCAGCTCGTGGGTGAAGCTGTGCTCGTAGCCCAGGGCGCAGCCGGACGGCCACCACGCGGACATGTAGGCGTGCTCCGGCTCGGTGGCGAGGATGCGGCGGAAACCGCTCTCGGTCCGCTGCGCGGTGGCGTCGTGGAACTCCAGCTCGTTCAGCCGCTCCAGGTCGAACGCGAGCGAGCCGAGCGAGCCGTTGACCTCCACCCGCAGGGCGTTCTTGCGGCCGGTGGCGAACCGGGTGGCCTCGTAGGTGGCGACCGCGCCGCCGTTCAGCCGGGCCGTGAACAGCACGGCGTCGTCCACCGTGACCGGCCCGAACTCGGGCTTCTCCGGGGTGCTGGTGAGCAGCGGTCGCTCCTTGACGAACGTCTCGGTCAGCGCGCTGACCCCGGTGACCCGCTGACCGGTCACGTACTGGGTCAGGTCGACGATGTGCGCGCCGATGTCGCCGAGCGCGCCGGAGCCCGCCCGGTCCTTCTGCAGCCGCCACAGCAGCGGGACGCCCGGGTCGGCGACCCAGTCCTGGAGGTAGACCGCGCGCACGTGCCGGATCGTGCCGAGCCGGCCGTCGGCGACGAGCTGCCGCATGAGCGCGACGGCCGGGAACCTCCGGTAGTTGTAGCCGCACGCCGAGCGGACGCCCGCCGCGCCCGCCCGGACCGCCGCGTCGGTCATGGCGCGGGCCTCGTCGACGGTGTTGGCCAGCGGCTTCTCGCACAGCACGTGCTTGCCCGCGGCGAGCGCGGCGGTGGAGATCTCGGCGTGCAGGTCGCCGGGGGTGCACACGTCGACGACGTCGATGTCGTCGCGCGCGACCAGCTCGCGCCAGTCGGTCAGGTGCTCCTCCCAGCCCAGGCGGTCGGCCGCCGCGGCGACGTTGCCCTCGTCCCGGCCGCAGATCGCGACGGTGCGGGCGTGCAGCGGGAGGTCGAACACCCGGTTGACCGTCCGCCACGCCAGGGAGTGCGCGGTGCCCATGAACGCGTAGCCCACGAGGCCGATCCGCAGCTCTTTCTTGTCCACGACAGACCCTTTCCCGTGCGGAACCCGGGCGGTCGGTCCGCCCGGGCTCTCGTTGGTGGTGGAAGGGGCGGTGGTGGACGACCCCGGCGCCGCGCGACCCCGGCGGGGGTCGGTCAGCCGGCCGGTGCCGGTTCCGCCGCCCCGGTGGCCGCCGGCCGCTTCAGGCGACCGGTGACCCAGGCGATCGGGATGGTGACGACGCCGAGGGCGATGCCCGCGACCACCGCGCCGGAGGGGCCGGAGCCGCTCAGCGCCATGCCGCCGACGACCGAGCCGAGCGCGATGCCCGCGTTGGCCGCCGAGGCGGGCAACGACGAGGCGAGCTGGCTGCCCGGTCCCGCCAGCTCCAGCACGCGGTACTGGAACGCCGGCACCGCGCCGAGCGCGAACACGCCCCAGGCCAGCAGCGCGAGCACCACCACGAAGGCGATCGAGCCGCCCAGCAGCAGCAGGAGCATCGCGGCGGTCGCGCCGACGCAGCCGACCAGCATGGCGCGCGGCGCGCCGCTGTCGGCGAACCGGCCGCCGCCGAACGAGCCCACCGCGGTGGACACGCCGTAGGCGAGCAGGAACACGCTGAGCACCGCGCCGGAGACGCCGGTGACGCCCTCCAGGAACGGCACCACGTAGGTCAGCGCCGCGTACAGCGAGGCGAACATCAGGAAGCCGAGGCCGAGCACGGCCAGCACGCGCGGGGCGAAGGCGTGCCGCGCCTGGTCGCCCGCGCCGACCGCGTCGGTGGCGGGCAGCGGCGGCACGACCGCGGCGGTGGCCGCGCACGCGACGGCGCTCAGCACGACGATCGCGACGAACGACTCGCGCCACCCCAGCGCCTGGCCGACCAGGGTGCCCAGCGGCACGCCGGCCGCGGCGGACACCGCGAAACCGGAGAACACCACCGAGATGGCCCGGCCCGCGCGCTCCGGCGGCACGACCGCCATGGCCGCCAGGAAGGCGACCGCGACGAACAGGCCGTGCAGCGAGCCGGTGACCGCCCTGGCCACCACGAACGGCGCGAACCCGTCGGTCAGCACCGGGACCAGGTTGCCCAGGGCGAACAGCAGGACCGAGCCGACGAGGACGAGCCGCTTGTCGAACCTGATGGTGAGCGCGGTCAGCAGCGGACCGCCGAGGGCCACGCCCAGCGCGTACGCGGTGACGAGCGTGCCCGCCGCGGGGACGGAGACGCCCAGGTCGTCGGCGATGAGGTTGAGCACGCCGACCATGAGCAGTTCCGCCGAGCCCAGCACGAACGTCCCCAGGAACAGCGTCGCCAGCACGACGTTGCCCCTGCCGTTGCCCGTCACCGTCTGCCGGTCACCCATGTGCACCTTCCTTGACTGCCGTCGAGTCTGGGCGGCGACCCGCGGCGGGAGCACCTTCCACCGTGCTCAGCGGAATCCCGGGACAACCGCTTGCATTTCGCAACCAGTTGTACGGTAGCAGGGCGGTGGTAAACTGCAACCAGCTGGAGGTGGTCATGATCGACGAGCCGCGGTCGGGCTGCCCGGTCAACGCCGCCGTCGAGGTGCTGGGCGACCGGTGGACCCTCATCGTGCTGCGCGACATCATGTTCGCGGACCGCCGCCACTTCCGGGCCCTGCAACGGGAGTCCGAGGAGGGCATCGCCTCCAACATCCTCGCCTCCCGCCTGCGCAACCTGGTCGCGGCCGGCCTGCTCACCCACGACGACGCCGGCGCCGGGCGGCGCGCGACGTACAGCCTCACCGAGGCGGCCATCGAACTGGTGCCCGTGCTGGCCGAGCTGGGCTGGTGGGGCCTGCGGCACCGCCCCACGACGCCGGAGCTGCGGGTGCGGGCCGAGGCGCTGCACGAGGGCGGTCCCCCGATGTGGCGCGAGGTCATGGACGACCTGCGGGAACGCCACCTCGGCGTGGCCACCGCCGACTCCTGAGCCCTCCTCAGCGGGCGAGGTCCCGGTAGGACCCCTCCAGCACGTCCTCCAGCAGGCCGACCTCCCGCGTCGTCCAGCCGAAGACCTCCTCCGCCCGGGACGGGTCGAGCGTGATGGCGCGCTCCAGCACCCCCGCCAGCGGGCCGAACTCCGCCGCCGCCCGCTCCGGCGACAGCGGACCCGGGTCGGCCCCGGTCAGCGCGGCGACGGCCTCGGCCAGGTCCCGCACCCGCGGCAGCGCCCGGGAGGCCGCGTTGACCACCCCGCCGACCGGCCGCTCCAGCGCCGCCAGGTACAGCCGGGCCAGGTCGTCGACGTGCACCGGGGACCACGGGTTCTCCCCCGTGCCCACGTAGGGCGCGGAGCCGGACCGCTGCGCCGCGCCGATCATCGCCTGCACGAGCGCCGACCCGCCGCGGCCGTGCACGAGCCCGCCGCGCAGCACCGTCGCCGTCACGTCCGCGGCGGCGAGCACCTGGCGCTCGCCGTGCAGCTTGAACACCTGCGGCGAGCCCTCGTCGACGGCGTCGCCCTCGGCGGGCGGCCCGCCCACCGCGTCCGGGTAGACCAGGGCGGTGCTCGCGTAGACGAACCCGCGCCCGCCGTCCAGCGCGCCGAGCAGCGCGCCCAGGGCCGGTTCCTCCACGGCGCGCATCGCCGGTTCGGCGTAGTCGACCGCCGCGTGCACCACGGCGTCCGCGCCCGCCGCCGCGTCGCGCAGCACGTCGAGGTCGGCCAGCCCGCCGCGCACGACCTCCGCGCCCAGCGCGCCGACCCGCTCCGCCGCCCGGTCCGACCGGGCGAGCGCGGCGACGTGGTGACCGGCCGCGAGCAGGTGCTCGGCGACCACGCCGCCGACGTAACCGCTCGCCCCGGTGATGAAGACCTTCATGCCGTACTCCCCTTCGTCCTCGGTGCCGCCGCGCGGGAGGGGTGTCCGGACCTCGGCCCGGGCACCCCTCCCGCGGTGGGCTACACGTAGACCGTGTTGGGCTCCAGGCCGCACAGGACGCGGCCGTAGGTCTCGGTGTTGGTGTCCGGGTTGATCAGCGCGTGCAGGTTCACCGCGTTCATGTCGTTGACGATCCGGGGCAGCGGGGTGGCGCGCCCGAAGATGGCGCTGCCGCCGCTGGCCGAGAACAGGATGTCCACCGCCTCCTTCGCGAGCTTGGACGCCTGGCCCCAGTCGACGCGGACCTGCGTGCGCTCCTCCAGCTTCCACGGCTCGCCGTTGAGGCACTTCTCGTCCACCAGGGCGGCGCACCGCTCGGCGTGGAACCGGGCCGCGTCGATCTTCAGGCGCGCGGTGCCGACCTGGAGGTGGGTGATCGGCGCCTCGCTCTGCTTCTCGTAGAACGTGTAGGTGATCTTGCGGTCGGGCAGGCGCTCCAGGAACACCTCTAGCGCGGCCTCGGCCAGCCCGATCGGGGTGCCCGCGCCGGACGCCGCCGCGACCAGCGAGGTCGGCGTGCGGTACATGACCGAGTCCGCGTTCGCCCGGGACAGCGACTGCGGGATCATCGCCGCGGCCATCGGGATGACCCGGTGCTGCGGCACGAACACGTCCTTGGCCAGCGTGGTGATGCTGCCGGTGGCCTTCAGGCCGGAGGTGTGCCAGTCGTCCACCAGCTCCAGGTCGGACATCGGCACCAGGGCCATGATCGGCTCGGGCTCGGCGTCCGGGCGGATCAGGATCGCCGCCACCTCCTGCCAGTGGGCGTGCAGCGCGCCGCTGGCGAACTTCGACGGTCCGTTGAGGACGATGCCGCCGTCCACCGGCGCGGCCATGACGCTGGGCGTGCTGGACCCGCACACCCGGACGTCCTCGGTCGCGAACACCTCGTCCTGGGCCTCGTCGGGGAACATGCCGGTGATGTAGGTCGGGGTCCAGTACACGCTGATCGTCCAGGACAGGGACCCGTCGGCGCGCGCCAGCTGCGCGCCCACGTCCACCAGGGTGCTGGTGTCGACCTCGTACCCGCCGTAGCGCTTGGGGCGGCGCAGCTTGAACAGCCCGGCCTCGGCGAGCAGGTCGATCGCCTCGGGGTGCAGGCGCCGGTTCTCCTCCATCCAGGCCGCCTTCTCGCGGAGGGCGGGCACCAGCTCGGCCACGCGGTTCACCAGTTGCTCTCGCGTCGGACTTTCCACGGTCGGCACCATCGCTTTCGTCGCTCCCAGGACCTAGATGAGGTCGGTGTTGGGCTCCAGGCCGCAGCGGACGCGGCCGTAGAGCTCCAGGTTCGTGTTCGGGTGCAGGACCCCGTGCAGGTTGATGGCCAGGACGTCCCGCTCGATCCGCTGGATCGGCACGCCCGAGTAGATCGAGGACCCGCCGCTGGCGGTCTTGAGGACGTCCACGACCTCCTTGGCGAGCTGGGTGGCCGCGCCCATGTCCACCCGCGACAGGGCCCGCTCCTCCGTGCTCCACGCCTCGCCGGCCAGCACCTTGGTGTCCACCCGCTCGGCCGCGCGGCGCACGTGGAACGCGGCCTCGTCGAGCTTCATCGCCGCCTCCGCCACCTGGAGGTGGGTCAGCGGCGCCTCCTCCTGGCGCTCGTAGCGCGTGAAGGTGATCCTGCGGCCGGGCAGGCGCTCGAAGAACAGGTCCCACGCCGCCCGCGCCACGCCCAGCGCCGGCGCGCTGCCCACCGCGGAGGCCGCCGGCGAGAACGGCGCCCGCCACACCGGCGAGGGCGCGTTGAGCCGTGACCGGTGCTCGCCCGAGGTCAGCACCGGGACCATCCGGACCACCCGCGAGTCCGGGACGAACAGGTCCTCGGCGAGGGTGGTGACGCTGCCGGTGGCCCGCAGGCCCGCGGTGTGCCAGTCGTCGACGACGGTCAGCTCCGAGGCCCGGACGAGGACGGTGACCGGCTCCCGCGCGCCGTCGTCGTGCGCCAGCACGGCGGAGTGGGCGAACCAGCCGCCGTGCAGGACGCCCGAGCAGAACGCCCACTTGCCGTCGAGCCGCACGCCGCCCGCGGTCGGCACGGCCACGCCGGTCGGGCTGACGCTCAGGCCGATGCCCACCCCGCCCATGTCGGGGAAGATCTCGTCCTGCGCCTCGTCCGGGAGCAACCCGGCCAGCCAGCAGCCGTTCATCCACGCGTTGAACACCCAGCCGAGCGACCCGTCACCGCGCGACAGCTCGGCGATGACGTCGACCACGGTGGCCATGTCGGTCTCCAGGCCCCCGTAGCGCGCCGGGACCCGCAGCTTGAGCAGGCCGGCGCCGTCGACCGCCGCCAGCACCTCCGGGTGCAGGCGCCGGTTCTCCTCCATCCACGCGGCGTGCCCGCGGACGAGGCCCACCAGCTCCGCCGCCCGGCGGACGGTGTCCGGCCGCGCCGCCGACTCCGTGATCGTCATCTGCGCTCCTCGGTACGGTGAACTGCACCGACAACTCTGGCGCGGGCCGGTGCCGACCACATCTCCGAGGTTGCCCGACCACCCGGACGGCCCGGGAAGCCGTGCCGACAAAGGAAAAACCCACCGTCCGGAGGGGACGGTGGGCGGTGCCGCGCGTGGTCCGCTACGGCCGGGTGTAGCCGTGCTCCACGATGCCGCGCGCGACGTGGTCGTACTCGGCGGGGTCGTCCGGCACGACCGTGCCGAGGCCGTCGACGTACCGGTTGAACATGCAGAACGCGGCGGCGATGAGCACGGTGTCGTGGATCTCCAGGTCGGTCGCGCCCCGCGCCCGCGCGGCCTCGACGAGGTCGGCGGTCACCTCCTTGCCGGACTTCCGCACCGCGCCCGCGATGTCGAGCAGCGCGCGCAGCTTGCCGCCGATCGGCGCGGTGGCGGGATCGGCGCGCACCAGGCGCACCAGCTCCGCTCCCCCGTCGAGCTGCGCGGCGGCGAACGCCGAGTGCGAGTCGCGGCAGAACGAGCACTCGTTGAGGCCGGACACGTGCGCGGCCACCAGCTCCCGCTCGCCCCGCGACAGGGAACTCGGTCCCCGCAGGAGGACCTCGGCCAGCTCGTTGAGCGGCCCGGCGGTCTCCGGCCGGAACCGGAACAGGCCCGCGATGCCCGGGAACACCGCCTCGTCCACGTCCAGGTGGATGTGCGCCACGGCGCTCACACCCCCCGCACCGGGTCGCCGCTACCGGGCATGGCCGCGCAGCACGAGCAGCGTCGCGCCGGTCGACAGGCCGAAGAACACGTGGCCGAACAGGCTGACCCACTGGGCGTCGCCGACCACGAACACCAGGTCGCGCATCGCCGGGTCGGCCGTGACGCCCAGCCACAGCGGCATGACCAGCAGCGCGCCGACGACCCACCACGCCACCCCGTAGAGCAGGCTCAGCGCGTAGACGGGCACCACGGCGTCGGGCAGCTTCCCGCTCAGCACGCCGAACAGCGCGCCGGCGACCGCCGAGACCACCAGGTGCACGGCGAGGCCGACGACGGCGTTGTCGACGCCGACCAGCAGGCCGACCAGGGGCAGCGTCCCCAGCCCGGCCATCAGCAGCCCGAACACCAGGCCGCCGGCGAGCCCGGCGAGCGCGCCGTGGCGGACGCGCGAGGCCGGTGCGGCGCCCGGTGGCGCGGCGGTGGTCGTGGGCGCAGCGGTTGTCGCGGGCACGGTCGACTCCTTCGTCCGGGGGGCGTCAGTTGTAGGGCATGGTGGGGAACCAGCCGAAGCCGAACAGCGACGGCACGCGCAGGTCCCAGTAGACGAGCAGGAAGACGCCGAGGGCGATGAGCAGCCCGGCGCTGACCGCGGTCGTGCGGCGCGAACCGCCCGCCGACCAGCGCGGGAACCGGCCCCGGGTCACGAGGGCGAGCACGACGAGCACCAGGACGGCCAGCAGCACGTTGCCGACCGACTGGAGCACGAACGCGCCCGCGCCGTAGAGCGGGTTGCCCGACTCCACCGCCGAGCGGAACAGCTTGATGAACAACGGGTAGGGCCGTCCGATGAGGAACGCCCCGACCAGCACGCCGAGCACCACCACGCGGGCCGCGGGCCGGTCGCGGAACGGGTCGCGGACCACGCCGAGCGAGGCCAGGCCCAGCAGGGCCAGGGCCAGGCCGACCACGCCGAACACGACGGACGCCTGGAGCAGGCGCACCGGCACGGACCCTACGGTGGCGGACGACAGCTGCGGCAGCCCCGGCCCGACCAGCACGCCGACCGCGCCGTAGAGCGCCGACACGCCGACCATGCCCGCCGTGAACAGCCCCAGGGGCCGCAGCAGGGGCTTCACCGCGCCGGTCGTCGCGCCGGACGCCTGGCCCATCGGCCCGAGGGACGCGGCCATCGCGATGTTGCACGCGGTGAACGTGCCCGCCAGCCCGGAGACGAACGCGAACACCAGGCCCGAGGCGGTGCCGGCGATCGACACCGCGGCGGCGTCCTCGCCGAGCAGCGCGCCGGCGACGTTCGCGCCGATCACGTGGTCGACGAACTCGTAGGACCAGAGGACGGCGAGCAGCACCCCGGCGGCGGCGCTGCCCGCGATCAGCCGACCCCGCCGGACGGGGCGGTCGATGTCGACGTCGGTTCGGACGTGGGCCACGGCGTTCACCTCGCTGGTTCGGTCCGGTGGTCCCGGCGGACCCACTGTCCGCCGGGCCGCACGGGTGGTGCTACTCCCGGTGTGCTGTCCTGCGGCCGGCGCGCTCCCCCGCCTGCCGGGGCGTCACGGCCCCGGTCTCGGCGAGCCACCGCACGGTGTCCGCGACGGTGTCGGCGAACGGCCGGGGCGCGAGGCCGAGCGTGCTCGCCGCCGGGTCGACGCGGACCGCCGCGCCGACCGTGGCGATCGCCTCGTGCTCGGCCGGGACGTGCCACGGCCAGAGGGGTTGGACGAGGTCGGTGAGCCGGCCCACCGGCGCCATCAGCGCGGCGGGCAGGAACACCGCGGGCAGCGCGCGCCCCGAGGCCCGCCGGACCTCCGCCACGTACTGCCGGGTGGTCAGGTGGTGGCCGGGGCCGAAGTGCGCCCCGGTGACGCCCGGGTCGAGCAGCGCGACGTGCAGCGCCGCGGTGTCCCGCACGTCGCCGATCTGGAGGCCGCCCGCGGGCCACACCGGCATGATGCCGCGCAGGGTGTCGCGCAGCCGCCGCACCTGGTCGCCGAGCTTGGGGTCGTGCGGCCCGAGGAGGGCCGGCGGTCGGCTGACCACCACCGGCGCCCCCTCCCGCTGGTGCCGCCGCGCGATCTCCTCCGAGGCGGCCTTGCTCGCCGCGTACGGCTCGCGCGGTGCGCCCACCGGCGAGTCGTCGCCGATCACCCGCACGCCGGGGCCGAACAGGGCCGCCGTGCTGGACACGTGCACGACCCTGCCCGTCCCGGCGCGGCGGGCGGCGTCGAGCACCACCCCGGTGCCCCGGGCGTTGGTGCGCCGCACGGCGGCGCGCAGGCGGCGGTCGAACGAGTACACCGACGCCGCGTGCACCACCGCGTCCGCGCCGCGCACCGCCGCGGCGACCGACCGCTCGTCGGTCACGTCGCCCACCGCGGCGTCCACCGCGCCGGGCGGCACCCCCAGCGGCCGAAGAGCCGCGTCCACCGCGCCGGTCGCGCGGACCAGCAGGCGGACCCGGTGGCCGGCGCGCACCAGCGCCGCCACCGTGTGCGCCCCGACGAACCCGGTTCCCCCGGTGACGGTCACCAGCACGGTCCCGCTCCTCCCGCTCGACGTCAGACCCGGTGGAACGCGCTGCCGTAGAACAGCAGCGCCCCGCCGCCCGCGCCGCGGCGGCAGTCGAGCACCTCGCCGACGAAGATGGTGTGGTCGCCGCCCTCGTAGCGGTGCACGAGCCGGCACTCCAGCCAGGCCAGGGCGCCGCACAGCAGGGGCGCGCCGCTGCGCGGCCCCTCCAGCCACTCCACCGCGTCGAACTGCTCGGCCCCGAGCGGCCTGCGCTTGTCCGCGAAGTACTCCGCGGTGTCGCGCTGGTCGGCGCCCATGATGGACACCGCGAACCGCCCGGCGCCGTCGATCGCCCGGTGCATCACCGCCGAGCGGGCCACGCAGCACAGCACCAGCGGCGGGTCCAGCGACACGGACGTGAAGGCGTTGGCCGTCATGCCGTGCACGTGCTCGCCCCCGACCGCCAGCACGGTGACCCCGGTCGCGAACAGGGACATGGCCTCCCGCAGCGAGGTCTGCTCCATCGTGGACGCGGACTGCCGCACGGTCATCCCCCCAGCCCGGCGCGCGCGAGCACCGGTGCCCCGGCGTAGGGCGCGAGCGCCCGGCGCAGGTCCTCGGGCACCCGGGCGGGCACGGTGTCGGTGTTCGGGCCGCGCATGCACGCGATCCGCTGGCGCCCCTTGGCGACCAGGACCTCCTGGCCGTCGGTGATTTTGACGTAGTCGAAGCTGAACTGGACCTGCGTCTGGGTCAGCTCCTCCAGCCGCATCCGCACCGACAGCTCGTCGAAGGCGGTGATCTCGGCGAAGAACTCGCACTCGACCTTGAGGGTGAACAGCTTGAGGTCGTCGCGGACCTCGTCCAGCACGGACGGGGCCTTCTCCTTGAGGAACATCTCCCGGCAGCGGCCCTGCCAGCGCAGGTAGTTCACGTAGTACACGTTGCCGACGAGGTTGGTCTCCTCGAACCCGACGGTGTGGCGGATCTCGTAGTAGCTGGTCACGTCAGTCCTCCTTGCCCACGAGCACCGCGAACACCACCGGCTCGGGCCGGCCGTCCACGGTGGTCACCCAGGTGGCGACCCGCGCGTCGCCGGTCGACAGCACCGCCCAGCCGTCCGGGTGGACCCGGTCGACGGTCAGCGCCTGCGTGGTGGACCCGGTCTTGCGCAGGCACTCCAGCGCGCCCCACACCCGCGTCCCGGCCACGTCCGGGGACTCGCCCGCCTCGGCGGCGAGCAGGTCCCGCACGGCGAGCGGGTCGCCGCCCAGCAGCCCGGCCCAGTCGTCCGCGCCGCGCGGCACGACGGTCTCGACGTCCACGGCGAGCGCACCGCCGGCCGCCGCCGCCGCGAACGTCAGGCCCGCGCCGTGCGAGGCGGACACCGCGGCGCCGTCGACCTCGGGCCTGCCGTCGGGCCGGTAGCGGACCTCCACCGGCCGGTCCAGCGCCCGGCTCAGCGCCAGCGCCGTCTGCGCCCGCCGCCCGGGCACCGCGTCGGTCGGGTCGGGCTCGACGACGACCGCGCGGCTGCCGCCCAGGACGCGCTCCAGGGAGCGCTCCAGGTAGGACCCGAGCATGGTCGGCGTCCACGGTCCCGCGCCGTCGCGCTTGCGCACGGCCCGCAGCACCAGGCCCTCCCAGCGCTCGACGAGCCGCCCCTCCGGGTCGCGCACGTCGAGGTCGTAGGTGTAGCTGTCGCCGTCCTGCGCGCGCTCGCGGGCGTCCAGGACGACGTACTCGGCGAGCTGGTCCCCGGGCGCGGCCAGGTACAGCCGTTCCACGCTCTCCGGCAGCAGCGTCGCGTCCGGCACGCAGCACTGGATGGCGTGCATCATCACGTCCCGCGTGCCGGGGTCGGCGAGCAGCCGGTCCTGCGGCAGGAACGGGGCGAACCAGGAGGCGGTGGGCGCGGTGGCGACCTCGGCCACCGCGTGCCGGGCCGAGGCCCGCCGGTAGCCCTGGAGGCGCTGGAACCGCTTGCCCTGGAACAGCACCGAGCCGTACAGCTCGGTGACCGGGTCGACCGGCACGAGCGGCAGCGCGGCGGCCCCGTCGACCGGCTCGCCGGGGACCTCCGGTCGCGGGAACCGCAGCCGGGCCCGGAAGTGGTCGGCGGAGAACCCGGTGTCCTCGGACCGGATGACCACGTCCACGGTCCCCGCGCCGCGGGCCAGCGCCGCCAGCCGCACGGTCAGCGTGCCGCCGGGCCGCACCACCACCGGCCGCAGGAACCGCACGTCCTCCAGCACCGGCGGCGCGTCGTGCCCGGTCAGCGCGGCGGCGACCTGGGTCATCGCCTCCATGCCGATGACCGCCGGGAACAGCAGGTCGCCCTCCAGCAGGTGGTCGCCCAGGTAGGGGTCGCTGGTGTCGGACAGCTCGGCCTCGGTGACCAGCTCCACGCCCGGGTAGTGCACCACCACGCGGTCCACGAACCGGGTCAGCGGCAGCTCGGCGCGCTCCTGCTCCAGCGTGGGCAGCCCGGCGGCGCGGCCGGAGACGACGAGCACGGGACCGACCTCCGGGTCGGCCAGCACCTCGCGCAGCACGGCGATGCCCGCGTCGGTGGAGATGGGCGTGATGCCGTCGCGCACCAGGGCCTCGACGACGCCCAGCCGCTCCCCCATGCCCGCGCCGGACCAGACCGACCACTCCAGCGCCAGCACGCGCGCCGCCGGGTGCTCCCGCCCGAACCGGACGGTCAGCTCGGTCATCCAGTCGTTGGCCGTGGCGTAGTGCGCCTCGCCGCGCAGGCCGGCGCGGCCGATGATGCTGCCGAAGGTGATCAGCAGCTTGACGCGGTCGGCGTTCACGGCGGACAGCACCGCCTCCAGACCGGTGGTCTTCGGGGCGAGGGTGGCGCGGAAGTCCTCCTCGGACAGGCCGGTCAGCGCGCGGGGCTCGTTGCGGCCCGCGCCGTGCAGCACGGCGGTGACCTCGCCCAGCTCCTCGCGGAACCGCTCGACGGCGGCGGCGACCTGCTCGGCGGAGGTGACGTCGGCGCGCTCGTAGCGGTGCGCGATGCCGGCGGCGGTCATCCGGGCCAGGTTGGCGGCCAGCTCGGCGTCCTGCTCCGGGTCGGCGCGGCCGACCAGGGCCAGGGACGCGCCCGAGTCGCCGGCGATGGCGATGGCGCACTCTGCGGTGATGCCCTTGCCGCCGCCGGTGACCAGCAGGACGTCGCCGGGCTCCAGCGGTGTGCCGCTCGTGCCGGCGGCGGTCGTGCCGGTGCCCGTCGTGCCGGTGCCGGTCGTGCCGGCGGCGGGCACGGCGGTGTGGGGCACGGCGGTGAGCACCGGCACGGTCCGCGTGCCGTCGGCGTCGTAGCGGACCTGGGAGAAGCCGGTCGTCGCGGCCACCTCGGCGACGACCCGGGCCACCGCGTCGGCGTCGCCGGCGGGCCCGGGGGCCAGGTCGACCACCGTCACCGGGAGGTGCGGGGCCTCCAGGTGCAGCGTGCGGGCCAGGCCGGACGCGCCCAGCTCGTGCTGCACGACCGCCAGCCGCCGACCGGAGGCCAGCGCGTCGCGCGCCGCCGTCAGGAACAGGCCCACGTGCGCGTCACCGCCTTCCGGCGGCAGGAGCAGCAGCACGCCGTCGCCGGGCAGCGCGGTCGCCAGCGGCCCGGCCAGCGGGTGCCCCTCGGGCGCGTGCACCGACCAGTCGCCCGGCGCGGCGGGCGCGACGGGGGCGAGCGGGCGTTCGACGTGCCGGACCAGGAACGGGCGCACCCACGGCGCCACGCCGGGCACCTCGCCGGCGGCCTGCTCGTCGTCGTGCGCGGTGGCGGCCAGCTCGTCGATCAGCTCGGCCAGCTCGCCCAGCCGCACGGTGGCGAAGTTCGGCGTGGCCTCCAGCGCCGGGCGGCCCATGCCGCGGGTGACCTCGTTGACGAGCTGGCCGACCGTGATGGAGCTGAGGTGCAGGTCGTCCAGCGGGTGGGTGGACGCGGTGACGGCGTCGAGCGGCAGCTCCACGCGCTCCGCGGCGAGCCGCCGCAGCAGGTCCAGGGTGGACTCGCCACCGCCCGCCGGGGACCCGGACGTCCCGGCGGGCACGGCGGTGCCCCCCGTCTCGGCCGGCTCGGTCGGCAGCAGGGCGGCGTCCAGGGCGGGCGCGGTCTCGCAGGGGCTGGCCAGGAACGTCATCGCGCCGTCCAGCGGCAGGTCGCGGACGACCCGGTCGCCGAACAGGGCGTCGGTGCGAACCGGCACGCCCAGCGCGTGGGCCGCGGCGACGACGGTCAGCAACGGTGTCAGGGAGGCGCTGTCGGTGTCCACGGCCAGCACGGGCTTGCCGGGGGCGATCTGCTCCAGCAGACCGGTCAGGACGCGCCCGGGACCGACCTCGACGACCAGGTCGGCGGTGGCGGCGGCCTGGGCGGCGGCCTCGTGGAACCGGACCGGCAGGGTGATCTGGTCGCGCAGCAGCGCGCGCAGGTCGGTGTCGGCCGCCAGCACCCCGCCGGTGACCGAGGAGTACACGGGGCGGATCAGCCGGCCCAGGTCGAAGTCGAGCAGCCGCTCGGCCATCGCCTCGGCCGCCGGGGCGACCAGCGGCGAGTGGAAGGCGTGCGAGACGGCCACGCGGGTGGCGTGCACGCCGGCGGCGCGGGCCACCGCGCACACCCGGTCCACGGCCTCGGCCGGGCCGGACAGCACGGTCTGCGCGGGACCGTTGTAGCCCGCGACCACGACGTCCTCGCCGGCGGCCAGCTCCAGGGCGCGCTCCGGCCCGGTGGCGAGGCCCGCCATCGCACCACCGCCGCGGCTCGCGTTCGCCATGACGTGCCCGCGCTCGACGGCCAGCCGCAGCACGCGGCCCGCGTCGAGCGCGCCGCCCCAGTGCAGGGCGGTCAGCTCGCCGAGGCTGTGGCCCACGGCCGTGTCGGCCTCCACGCCCAGCTCCCGCAGCACCCGCAGCGCGGCCAGCGAGCCGGCGACGATGCGCGGCTGCGCGACCTCGGTGGCGACCTGGTCGCCGCCGGTGGGCAGGCCCGCGTCGCGGAAGACCTCCTCGGCGGCGGCGAAGCGGCGCCGGACCGCGCCGACCGCGCCGCGCCCGGACCCCTGGCCGGGGAACAGGAACGCCACCCGGGGCGCCTCCGGCCGGTCGTCGAGGAACACGCCGTCGACGGCGTCGAGAACGGTCGCGCCCCGGTCGGCGGCGTCGATCAGCCTGCCGACGCCGCGCTCGGCCTCCTCGGGCGCGCGGGCCACGACGGCGGCCCGCAGCGGCGCGCCGGTCAGCCGCGCGGCCAGCGCCGCCGCCAGGTCGCCCAGCTCGGCGAACGCCAGCTTCGGCAGCAGCGCGGCGACCTCCGCCAGCCGGGCCTTGAGCGTCGCGCGGTCGCCGGCGTCGAACAGCAGCACCTCGGCGTCCTGGCGGCCCGCGACCACCTCGGTGGTGCGCTCGTCGAGCCGGTCGCGGCGGGGCGCGTCGGGCGCGGCCTCCAGCGCGATGTGGGTGTTGATGCCGCCGAAGCCCATCGCGGACACGCCGGCGCGCACCGGGCGGTCCGCCGGCCACAGCTCGGCCTCGCGCGGCACGTACAGCACGGCGTCGTCGGCGGTCAGCTTCGGGTGCGGGTCGTACTGCCCGGTGCCCGGCGGGATGACCTGGTGGTGCACCGCCAGCGCGGCCTTGATCAGCCCGGCGACGCCGGCCGCCGCCTTGGTGTGCCCGAAGTTGCCCTTGACGCTGCTCAGCGCGGCCGGGCGGGCGGCGGGGTCGGCGGCGCGGCGGGCGGAGGACAGCGCCTCGATCTCGGTCTCGTCGCCCAGCGCGGTGCCGGTGCCGTGGCCCTCGAAGTAGGAGACGGTCTCCACGCCGTACCCGGCGCGGCCGTAGGCCCGGTGCAGCGCCAGGCGGTGCCCCTCCGCCTCGGGGCGGGTGATGCCGCCCTTGCCGTCGGAGGACAGGCCCCACCCGGCGATGGTCGCGTACACGCGCAGGCCCCTGGCCAGCGCGTCGTCCTCGCGCAGCAGCACCAGCGCGCCCGCGCCCTCGCCGGGCCAGAACCCGTTGGAGTCCTTGTCGTAGACCTTCATCTCGCGCCGGGCCAGCGCGCCGGTCTTGGCGAAGCCGATGACCTCGAAGGGGTCGATCGACAGGTCGACGCCGCCCGCGATCGCCACGTCCAGGTCGCCCTCGACGAGGGACTTCGCGGCGGTGGCGACCGACAGCAGCGACGAGGAGCACGCGCCGTCCACGGTGTAGCCGCCGCCGTGCAGGTCGAAGTGGTTGCAGATGCGGCCGGCGATGGTGTTGGCCAGGCCGCCCGCCAGCGAGTCCTCGTCGATCGGCGGGAACGGGGCCTTGTACTGGACCTCCAGGTCGCGCAGGAAATCCGCCGTCTCGTCCTCGGGCCAGCCCTTCGCGGTCAGCGCGGCGGCGACCGTGCGCCGGACGTAGGGCCAGCGCAGGCGCATGATGTTGGCGCGGGAGAACTCGCCGGTCAGGCTGTTGCCGAACAGGACGCCGGTGGTGCGCCTCGGCAGCCCCTCGCCGTCCGGGAAGCCCGCGTCGGCCAGCGCGTGCGCGGCGACGTCCAGGGCCAGCCAGTGCGTCGTGTCCGTGGCGCGGAACGTGCTGCCCGCCACCCGGTAGCGCACCCGGTCGAACTCGAAGTCGCGCAGCACCGCCGCCATCGCGGAGTAGAAGCGGTCCGGCGCCTCGGGGTCCGGGGAGTAGTAGTCGGCCCGGTTCATCCGTTCGTCGGGCAGCCTGCGGAAGGCCCGTCGCCCGGCCAGGACGTTCTCCCAGAGCTCCCCGGTGGAACCGGCATCGGGGTAGCGCAACCCGATCCCGACGATTGCGATCCGCTCACTGCTCATGCTTTCACCGTCTCCGTGACCATCGGGTTCCAGTCTGAGGAATGCCGTTGTGCGGAAATGCGTCGAACGCACGAACGGCGGTTCCGGGAATGCGCGCCAACCGATGGTGCCGGACGCGAGGACGGCGTTGCTTCTCCGGATGTGCCCTCTGACCTGCGCTTTTAGAATAACAGCGTGATTTGTTTTTCCGAGTGGCCGCTCACCGGACCCGGCCGCCACCGTGCGGTTGTCCGAAGCGCGCGTGCCGGGTGCGCAATTCCGGAGAAGCATTCCGGCCGCCCGGCCGGGATGCTGTGCGGACCCGACGAGAGGACACCCGTGCCCATCCCCACCGAACCCATCGGCAGCGTGCCCCGCCCCGCCGAGCTGATCCGCGGCCACCGGGAGCACGCGGAGGGGCGCATCGACGACGCCGCGCTCCGGGAGCTGGTCGACGCGGCGCTGGAGGACACGGTGCGCCGCATGGAGGCCACCGGGTCCCCGGTCGTCACCGACGGCGAGCAGGACAAGCCGAGCTTCGTCACCTACCCGCTGGCGGGCCTGCCGAACCTGTCGCCCGACGGCGCGGTGATCCCGTTCGCCGACGGCCACACCCGGCAGCTGCCGGTGCTCACCCGCGGGCCGTTCCGGTACGCCGCGCACGCCGTCGACCAGCTGCGCGCCACCCTGCGGCTGACGGACCTGCCGGTGAAGCAGGCCGTCATCGCCCCGTCGGCGCTGAGCCTGCTCTACCCGGCGGGCGGTCTCGACGGCTACCCGCGCGAGCGGTTCCTCGCCGACCTGGTGGACGAGACGGCGGCCGACGTCGCGGCCTGCCTGGCGGCGGGCGCCGACTCGGTGCAGATGGACTTCACCGAGGGCAGGCTGTCGCTCAAGCTCGACCCGTCCGGCGGGCTGCTGCGGGACTTCACCGCCCTGCACGCCGCCGTGCTGGAGCGGTTCTCCGCCGGGGAGCGCGCCCGGATCGGCGTGCACACCTGCCCCGGCGGCGACCAGGACTCCACGCACAGCGCGGACGTCGACTGCGCCGAGCTGCTGCCGACGCTGTTCGCGGTGCCGGCGGGCCGGTTCTACGTGCAGCTCGCCGGCGAGCCCGACCGGCGGCGGGTGCTGGCCGTGATCCGCGACCACCTGCCCGCCGACGCCGTGGTGTTCGTCGGTGTCGTCGACCCGATCGACCCGCGCGTGGAGACGCCCGAGGAGGTGCGCGACCGCGTGCTGGAGGCGGCCGAGTTCATCCCGCCGGGCCGGCTCGGCACGTGCGACGACTGCGGGTTCGCGCCGTTCGCGGACGACACGTCCACCTCGCGCGACACCGCGTTCGCCAAGATCACCGCCCGGGTGGAGGGCACGCGGCTGGCCGCCGCCGCGCTCGGCGCCTGACCGGCGCGGACGCGCCCCGACCGCACCCGCCGCCGCCGCGCGGACGGCGGCGGCGGGGGTCAGGGCATGCGGAGCTTGCGCAGGAAGGCGGGGAGCAGCCACGGGCGCCGCCCCCACACCACCAGCGACCCGCTCAACGCCGCCCGCGCCCGGCTCCTCCGCCGGAACAGCACCAGGTCGAGCTCGGCCGGCCGGAACCGGAGGTGCACGTCGACGTCCGCGCCCGGCTCCTCCACCCTGGCCACGCCGTCCTCCAGCACCATCACCAGCGGGACGGTGTGGTCGGAGTGGAACCGCACCGCGATCCGCCTCGGGCGCACGGGGCGGCCGTCCAGCAGGCGGCCGTAGCCGTGCCGGGTGAGGTCGACCAGGAACAGGTCGACGAACAGCGCGGCGTGCTCGTCGGGCACGCGCCACGGCCGCCCGGTCGCGCGGGCGACGTCGTGGCCGTGCACCAGCAGCTCGTTCGCCAGGTGCGCGAACACGCCGGCCAGCGACAGCCGGGAACCGCCGAGCCAGCCGTGCACGCGCTCGGGGTCGGCGTCGGCGGTGGTGTCCAGCAGCTCCGCGACCGAGGCGCGCAGCAGCTCCGCCAGCCGGGCCGGGTCGCGCTCGGTGAAGCTCGCCAGCTGCACTGGGTTGACCTCGGTGGCGAGCGTGTCGAGCGTGGCGCCCGCCATGCGCGGGCGGACCTCGGGGATGGGGAAGCTCTTCGCGCCGTCGGCGACGACCGCGGTGTTGTTCCAGGCGATGCCGGTCACGTGCGCCGCCGTCTCGGCGACCGTCCAGTGCTCGGTGGCCCGGGCGCCCGGGTCGGGTGCGGACGCGACCAGGTCGGCGAACCGCTCGCCGGCCTCGCGGACGGCGGCACGGGCCGTCGCCCACCGCTCGGGCGTGACGCGGCTCGCCGCCGGCGTGCCGGGTCCGGGTGAGTTCCCCATCGGTCCGCCTCCCCGCCCGGGTCCCGGGCTCCGACTCTCCGACGTGGGCCAGCGTGCCGGTCCCGCGCCGGCCCGCGCACCTCCCCCGTTGCCCTCCGCGTCAGAGCACCCGCGCCGGCGCACCCGCGTCAGAGCACCCGCGTCGGAGCACCCGCGTCGGAGCACCCGCGTCGGCGGTCGACGCCCACGAGCACGGGAGGAGTAGTGGCTCCGCCGCCCGTCCCCCGACGATCGAACCGGGTGGCGCTCCGCCACCGCGAGCACCTCAGGACACACAGGGGGCGATCTTGACGACGTTCACCGGTCGCCTGCTCCGGCTGCCCGGCCTCGTGCTGCGCGGGTCGTGGGTGGGCGCGGTCGTGCTCGGTCACGCCCTGGCCGTCGGCGCGTCGGCGGTCACCGCCCGCCTGCGGCGCGGCGCGGGCGGCCCGGGCCTGCGCGACGGCGAGCGCTGGGTGCGGACGCTGACCCGGCTCGGCCCCTCCTACACCAAGATCGGCCAGCTGCTGAGCACGCGGCGCGACCTGCTGCCCGAGTCCGTCACCACGCCGCTGGCCCGCCTCACCGACTCGGCCTCCCCGCCGCGCCGACGCCGCGTCGAGCGGGCCGTGCGGCGCGCCTACCGGGACCGGCCGTGGCCGTTCCGGGAGTTCGACTGGGAGCCGGTGGCCTGCGGCAGCATCGCCACCGTCCACGAGGCGGTCACCCTGGACGGCCGGCGCGTCGCGGTCAAGGTGCGCCGCCCCGGCATCGCGGGCGTCATGCGCCGGGACTTCGCGCTGGCCGCCGCCGCGATGACGGCGCTGGGCGCGCTGCCCCGGCTGCGCCGGATGCCGTTCAAGCTCATGCACGCCCAGGTGGGCGGCGCGGTCCTGCGGCAGCTGGACTTCCGGGCCGAGGCCGACGCGCTCGCCGCGCTGCGCGCCAACCTGGCCGGGTTCGACAACGTCCGCATCCCGGAGCCGCTGCCCGAGCTGTGCACCGACGAGACCGTCGTCATGGAGTACCTCCCCGACCTGACCCGCTTCGAGCCCGGCGAGCTGGACGCCGACACGCGCCGCGCCGTCGTGCGCGCGGTGCTGGCCGCCATCTACGAGATGCTGTTCGTCGACGGCGTGGTGCACTGCGACCTGCACCCCGGCAACCTGTACTTCGACCGCCGCGCGCACCTCGTGGTGCTGGACGCGGGTTTCGTGATCCGCCTGCCCGACGCGGTGCGCCGGTCGTTCGCGGACTTCTTCATCAACATGGCGCTCGGCGACGGCTGGATGTGCGGGCAGATCGTCATCGACAGCGCCGCGCACGTCGCCGCGGACAGCGACCTGGAGGGCTTCCGCACCGGGCTGCGGGAGCTGGTCGCGGAGACGTCCGGCGCGCGGTCCGGCGAGTTCGACCTCGCGCGCTTCGCCGGGCGGCTGTTCGACCTCCAGCGCCGGTTCGGCCTGTTCCCCGCACCCGAGTTCGCCTTCCCCCTGCTGTCGCTGCTGGTCATCGAGGGGATGGTCAAGGGGTTCGACTCCGACGTCGACTTCCAGGCGGAGGCGGTACCGGTCCTGCGCCGCCGCAACACCCCACGCGCTGCCGAAACCACTGCTGAAAGGTGAGTCGAGCATGGACGCAACCACCCACGTCCGGGTGCCGCTGATTGCCGAGGACCAGGCCGAGGGCCGCCTCGCCGAGCTGTACGAGGAGATCAAGCAGGCGACCAACCTGCCGTTCGTGCCGGACATGTTCCGCCTCACGTCCACCCGGCCGGACCTGCTGGAGGCCGTCGTGGCCGGGTACAAGGGCATGTACCTCGGCGGCGTGCTGCCCCGGCAGACGCGGGAGCTGATCTCCGCCTGGACCTCGAAGGTGAACGAGTGCCCGTACTGCGTCGGCACGCACAACTTCTTCTACCGCGCGTTCGGCGGGCCGGAGGAGATCGCGCAGGCCGTCGAGTCCGCCACGACCGCCGACGACCTGCCGGTGGACGACCGCACGAAGGTGCTGCTGCGCCTGCTGACCAAGCTCAGCCGCGAGGCGTACAAGGTCACCGACGAGGACTGGCAGGGCGCCCTGGCGGCGGGCTGGACGGCGGAGGAGCTGCTGGAGGCGTTCTTCACCTCCTCGATGTTCAACTTCATCACCCGCATGGTCGACGGCCTCGGCCTGGGCCTGTCGGTGGCGGCGAGCAGGGTGTCCCAGCAGGAAGTGCCCCAGCAGGAAGTGCCCCAGGAGGCCAAGCAGCAGGAGGCCGGGCAGCAGGGCGGCGTGCCCGCCGGGGGCGAGCGGTGAGCCCGTCGCGCGCGGTCCTGATCACCGGGGTCAACTCCTCGGGCGGCCGGTCCTCCGGGACGGGCCGCGCCACGGCGCTGCGCCTGCACCGCGCCGGCCGGCCGGTCTACGCCACCGGGCGCGCCCTCGACGGGCTCAAGGACCTCGCCGAGGAGGGCATCACCACGCTGCGGGTCGACGTCACCGACGAGGAGTCGATGGTCGCCGCGGTCGAGCGGGTCACCGAGGAGCACGGCTCGGTCGGCGTGCTGGTGAACAACGCCGCGTACAGCCTCAACGGCACCATCGGCGAGACCCCGCTGGAGCAGGTGCGGCGGCAGTTCGAGACGAACTTCTTCGGCCTGTCCCGCATGACGCAGCTCGTGCTGCCGGGGATGCGCGAGCAGCGGTCCGGGCGCGTCGTCATGATGTCGTCGATCTTCGGCCTGTTCGCCACCCCCGGCCGGGGCTACTACCAGGCGACGAAGCACGCCCTGGAGGCCATCAGCGACTCGCTGAGGCTGGAGGTGGCGCCGTGGGGCATCAAGGTGGTCGTCATCGAGCCGTCGCCGATCCTGGGCTCCTTCGTGCCCACCACGGTCGGTGACCTGGACCTGGCCACCGACAGCGACCTGTACGCCGACTTCTGGCGGCGGTTCGTCGAGTGGCACGGCGCCTACCGCGAGGTGGAGAACCCCAAGGGCCGGGGCCGGACCTCGATCCGCTCGGGCAAGGTCGCCGAGGTGGTCGAGAAGGCCATCACGGCCCCGAACCCGCGCATCCGCTACCGGATCGGCATCCCGGTGCGGCTGCTGGGCCCGCAGCGGGCGATCTTCGGCGACCGGGCCTGGGAGGCGTTCGTCACC
>NZ_JBPKJK010000100.1:0-32790 GCF_051756985.1 Saccharothrix sabaoui | reverse complement strand
GGCGTCAGCTCGCCCGCGCCCGCGTGTCGCTGCTGCGCCGCCGGGACAACCGCGGCGGGACGAGGGTCGGCCCCGGCGCGGGCGCCCCGGCCAGGGCGGCGACCAGCAGGCGCACCGCCCGGTCCCCCGCCTCGCCGACCGGCAGGTGCACCGACGTCATCGGCGGGCTCAGCCGCTCGGCCACCTCGTCCGCGCACACCGCCACCACGGCCACGTCGTGCGGCACGCGCCGACCCAGGTCGCGCAGGGCGGCCGGCACGTCGCCGAGCACGGCTTCGTTGTGCACCACCACGGCGGTCGCGCCGGGCAGGTCGCGGAGCAGCGCGGCCAGCGCGCGGGGCAGCGGCTCGTCGACCGGTCGCGCGGTGTGCTCGACGTCCCGGCGCAGCGCGGCGGCGGTGAACGCGGTCATCGTGCGGCCCGCGAACCCGGTGTCGCGGCGGTAGGCGGCGCTGGGTTCGCCGAGGAACCCGACGCTGCGGTGACCGAGGCCGACCAGGTGGTCGAGGCAGTCGGACATGGCGGCGGTGAAGTCGAGGTCCACCCGCAGCACGCCCTCGGTGCTGGCCGGCGCGCCGATCGCGACCACCGGCAGGCGGCAGGCGCGCAGCGGCGGCAGGCGCGGGTCGTGCGCCTCGACGTCCACCACGACCAGCCCGTCGACCTGGCCCTTGCGCGCCGCGCGGCGCAGCCCCGCCTCGCCGCGGTCGGCGGTGACCAGCAGGACGTCCAGCCCGTGCCGGTCGGCGGCGTCCACCACGGCGTCCACGAGCCGGGTCGAGGAGCGCGGGGCGAAGCTCTCGGACAGCACCAGCGCCAGCCGGTCCACCCGCTCGACGGGCGCCGCCGCCGACCGCGCGTAGCCCAGCGCCCGGATGCTGCGCTCGATCCTGGACCTGGTCTGCGGCGACACCGCCCGGTTGCCGGTCAGCACGTAGGACACGGTGCTCCGGGCCACGCCGGCGTGGCGCGCGACATCGCCGAGCGTGACCACTCCGAACTCCCTCGTCCGACGGTCCGAAACTCTTTCGCGGGCACAGTATGTGCCACCGCCGCGACGGCCGACAAGATCCGCCGTCCGCCGTCCCGGTCCTTCCCGGTACCGGTGCTCAGAGGTCGGCGAACCCCACGACCCGGTCGGCGACGGCGTCGAGCAGCGGGCGGTCGTGCGAGACGGCGAGCACGCCGATGCCCCGGGCGCGGGCGGTGGCGAGGAGGAGGTGCCAGACCTCGGCCTGGCCGATGGGGTCGAGGCTGGCGCTGATCTCGTCGGCGACCAGGTAGCGGGGACCGGCGAGCAGCGCGCGGGCGAGGGCGACGCGTTGCGCCTCGCCGCCGCTGATCTCGTGCGGGAAGCGGTCGAGCAGCGACGGCGGCACCAGGTCGGAGGTGTCGGCGGGCCCCGCCTCGGCCAGCGCGGCCCGGACCTTCCACCGCGGGTCCAGGGCGAGGTGGGCGTGCTGGAGCACGAGCTGGACCGGGTTGGGCACGCCGCGCCGCCGGTCCGGGGCGGCCGGCCGGCCGTCGGCGGAGACCGCGCCGCGGGCGGGCGCGAGGTGGCCCGCGAGGAGCCGGCCGAGGGTGCTCTTGCCCGCGCCGCTGGGCCCGTGCAGGCCCACGACCTCGCCCGGCGCCACGGTGAGCGAGGCGTCGCGGACGACCCACGGCGTCGTGCGGCGGTAGCGGAACCACACGTCCCGCGCCTGGAGCGTCACGCGTCCTCCGACAGGTCGGGTTCCCCGGTGGGCAGGTGGAAGCCGTTGGCGGGCAGGGCCCGCCAGAGGGCCCGGGTGTAGGGGTGGGCGAGGTCGCCGGCGCGGAAGTCGGCGGGGCGGGCCTCGTCGACGGTGCGGCCGTCGCGGCAGACGACGACCCGGTCGGCCACCTCCAGCGCGGCGGCGAGGTCGTGCGTGATGAGCACGACGGCGCGGTCCTGGTCGGCGATGCGGCGCAGTTCGGCGAGCACGGCGCGCACCGACTCCGGCGGCAGGCCGGGGGTGGGTTCGTCGGCGAGCACGAGGGCGGGGTCGGCCATCATCGCCATCGCGGTGAGCACGCGCCGGACCATGCCGCCGGACAGCTGGTGCGGGTGCCGCCCGGCGACCTCGGGGCCGAGGCCCCGCCCGGCCAGGGCGGTGGAGGCGGCCTCGCGCGGCGCGGGCAGCCCGGCCAGCCGCGCGGAGCGGCGGACCTGGCGGCCCACCGGGGTCACGGGGTCGAGGAAGGTCACGGACTGGGGCAGCAGGGTGATGTCCCGGCCCGCGCGGGCACGGCGCGCCGCCGGGGCGAGGACGACGCCGTCGAACGCGACGACGCCGCTCTCCGAGGCGTTGGGCGGGAGCATCCCCAGCACGGCGTGCGCGAGCAGGCTCTTGCCCGCGCCGCTCGCGCCGACCAGGGCGACCAGCTCGCCCCGGTCGGCGGTGAGGTCCATGCCGGACAGCGCGGTGACGGTGCGGCGGCGCAGGCCCCGGTCGTACTGGGTGAACGACACCGTGAGGCCGGTGACGCCGAGCAGCGGGCTCACAGGTGGTGGCTCCTCGGGTCGACCAGCGAGCGCAGGTTCTCGCCGATGCCGTCCACGGCCTTGACCACGAGCAGCAGGCACAGGCCGGGCAGGACCGCGAGCCACCACGCGCCCGCCGACAGGAAGCGCATGGACTCGGCCAGCAGGATGCCGGTGGACGGTTCGGCCGGGTCGACGCCGAGGCCCAGGAACGACAGCGCCGCCTCGTGCAGGATCGCGTGCGGGAACAGCAGGACCGTCCCGACCAGGAAGTGCCCGGCCAGGTGCCCGGCGACGTGCCGGCGGGCGACCCACCAGCGGCCCCGGCCCAGGTTCGCGGCGACGGCGACGTAGTCGGAGGTGACGACCCGGCGCGCCTGGCCGCGCAGCACGCGGGTCAGGGTGGGCCAGTGCGTCACGGCCACCGCGGTGATCACCGCGTCCGTGCCGCCGCCCAGGGCGAAGGCCAGCAGGAGCAGCAGCACGAGGTGCGGCAGCGCCAGGAACAGGTCCACCAGCCAGCCGACGGCGGCGTCGACCTTCGGCCCGCCGACGGTGGCGGCGCAGGCCAGGACCAGGGCGATGGCGGCGGAGATCGCGGCGGCGGTCGTGCCGACGACCAGGCTGAGCCGCAGGCCGGACAGCACGCGGGCGAGCACGTCGCGGCCCAGCCAGTCGGTGCCGAACCAGTGCCCGGCCGACGGCGCGCCGTTGCGCTCGCCCAACGACGTGGTCTGCGCCGCGTCCTGGGCGAGCGCGCCCGCCACGACGACGGCGAGCACGAGGACCGTGGACAGCCCGAGCTGCACCAGCGTGCGGGTGCGCCGGTCGAGCGCGGCGGTCACCGGGCCACCGCCCTCGGGTCGAGCAGGGCGTGCGCGCGGTCGCCGACGAGGTTGCCCGCGAACACCAGGACCGCGGTGAACAGCGCGATGCCCAGCAGCAGCGGCACGTCCTGGCCGAGCGCCGCCGTCGTGGTCGCCGCGCCCAGCCCCGGGTAGGAGAACACCTGCTCGGCGAGCACCGACCCCCCGAACAGCTCCCCGACGGACCCGAACTGGAGCAGCAGCGCCGGGGCGGCGGCGTTGCGCACGACCCGGTGCAGCACGAGGCCCCACCCCCGTTCGCCCTGCGCCCGCGCGAACGCCACGTGGTCCGAGGCCAGCGCCTCCACCACCGCCTGCCTGGTGTGCAGCACCACCGGCGCGATCCCCACCACGCTCAACGTGAGCGCGGGCAGCGCCAGGTGCGCCAGCCGGTCGGCCAAGCCGACCTCGTCCGCCGGCACGCCGATCGGCACCGCGCAGCACACCGGCGCCCAGTTCAGCGAGACCGCGAACGCGTAGAGCAGCAGCAGCCCCACCCAGAACACCGGCGCGGACGCCAGCGCGTACGAGAACCAGGTGATCGCCCGGTCGGCGAGCCGCCCCCGGCGCACGCCGGCGACGAGGCCCAGCGCGAACCCGAGCAGCCCGGACAGCAGCCAGGCCACCGCCATCAACGCCAGGCTGGTCGGGAACCTGTCCCCGATCACCTCCAGCACCGGCCGGTTGAACGTGAGCGAGAAGCCGAAGTCCCCGCCGAGCAGGTTGCCCGCCCAGCTGAGGAACCGCTCGTGCGCCGGGGCGTCCAGGCCCCACCGCTCGGCGATCAGCGCCCGCTGCTCCGGGCCCAGCGACGCCACGTCCGCGCCCACGTAGGCCGCGACCGGGTCGACGGGCGAGTTCACCACCAGGGCGAACGACCCGACGGCGACCGCGGTGAGCAGCAGGGCGAGGCGGCCGAGGCGGCTCGCGACGGCGGTCAGCACGTCCAGCGCCAGCCGGTGATGCCCTGCGTGACCGGCCAGCCGTGCCCGTGCGGCTCCACCTGGGTCCGGCCCAGGTCGAGGCACGCGTCGACGTAGTAGGTGTGGTCGAGGTTGACCAGCCACGCCCAGGCCGCGTCGCCCGCCGGGCCGAACGCCCGTTGCGCCGCCTTCCAGTGCGCGGTCGCCCGCTCGGGGTCGGTGGCGGCCAGGCCGGCGGCCAGCTCGGCGTCCACGGTGGCGTTGCGGTAGAAGCCGGGGTTCCACAGCTCCACGCCGGCCCGCGCCGACGAGTACAGGTTGACCACCTCGGTCGGGTCGTGGCTGCCCCAGCCGAACAGCACCGGGTCGGCGTGCATCCGGGTGCGGATGACGTCCCAGCCCTCGCCCTTCGGCGTCACCGCGATGCCGATCGGCTCCAGCATGTCGGCGACGGCGAGCGCCAGGCCCTGCCGCAGCGAGTCGCCCGCCGGGTAGAGCAGCGGGAACCCGGCCTCGACCCCGTCGCGCTCGCGGACCCCGTCGCCGTCGGCGTCGACCCACCCGGCGGCGTCCAGCGCCCTCCTCGCCGCCTCGGGGTCGTCGTCGCGCACCGCGGTCGACGGCTCGTACCAGGGCAGCCCGTCGACGGGGCCGGTGGCGGGGCGGCCGAAGCCGTTGAGCACGCCGTCCACCAGGGCCCGCCGGTCCAGCGCCAGGTTGACCGCGCGGCGCACGGCGACGTCCGAGGTCACGTCGTTGCCGACCGGCCGTCCCTCGGCGGTGGTGCGGCCGGTGGGTTCGAAGGGGAACGCGATGCCGCGGTTGTCCACGGACTCGACCCGGACGAGCCGCATGCCGGGCAGGTCGCCGCCGGCCAGCGACGAGGGCAGCGCGGCCACGTCGACCTGGCCCGCCCGTGCCGCGGCCAGGCTCGCGTCCTCGCCGGTGAAGACGAAGACCACGCGCTCGAACGCGGGCTTCGCGCCGTAGTAGGCGTCGTTGCGCCGCACGATGAGCTGCTGGCCCTCGTCCCACTGCTCGAACACGAACGGCCCCGAGCCGACCGGCCGGCGCGCGTAGTCCGGCCCGTGGGCGTGCTCCGGCACGATCCCCAGCGACACCAGGCGGTTGACGAACGTGCTCTGCGGCTCGGTCAACCGCAGCTCCACGGTGTCCTCGTCGACCGCGACCGCCTCGTCCAGCGCAGTCACGTCGGTGAGGCCGCCGCTACGGGCGGCGGTGGTGAAGGTGTAGGCCACGTCCCGCGCGGTGACCGGGCGCCCGTCGCTGAACACCGCGTCGGTCCGCAGGTCGACCGTCCACACCAGACCGTCCGGGCCGACCTCGTACCGGGTGGCCAGGTCGTTGACCACGTTCAGGTCGGCGTCGCGCGCCAGCAGCGTGGACTGGAACAGCGGCGAGCCGTAGCGGCCCCACCCCAGGGTCGGGTCGTAGCCCTCGGCCGACTCGCCGCCGATCGCCAGCCGCAGCTCGGTCGGCGTGCCGCCCGCTCCCCGGTCGGCCGTCGAGCACGCCGACGCGGCCAGCGCGGCCACGACCGCGACCGCGGCCCCCTGCCGGAACCCGCGCACGCCACCACCCCTCCCACCGTCACTGTTGCCGGTAATTCGTAACAAGCAATCATTGGCAGCAGGGACGGATGTGCGTCACCTCACAAGATCCGCCGGCGGGCGCGTGACCTGGTGCGGGTGCGACACTGGACGGGTTGGCGCTCCTCCCGGCGAGGACGATCCGGGAGGCGTGCCGTGGTCGAAGTGGTGTCCGTCGTCGCGCTGCTCGCGGTCCTCGCGTTCGCCGTGCTGCGACCGCGCGGGCTGCCCGAGGCGGTGGCGGCGGTGCCCGCGGCGGGCGTGGTGCTCGCGGTCGGCGCGATCGGGCCGGCCGAGGCGCTCGACGAGGTGGCGCGGCTCGCCCCGGTGGTCGGCTTCCTGGCGGCGGTGCTGGTGCTGGCGCGGCTGTGCGACGACGAGGGGCTGTTCCACGCGGCCGGCGTGCTGCTCGCGCGGGCCGGGCGCGGCGGGCCGGTGCCCCTGCTGCGGATGGTCTTCCTCGTGGCGGCGGGCATCACGGCGGTGCTCAGCCTGGACGCGACGGTCGTGCTGCTCACGCCGGTCGTCCTGGCCACGGCGGCGCGCCTGGGCGTCCGCTCCCGCCCGCACGTGTACGCGTGCGCGCACCTGTCGAACTCGGCGTCGCTGCTGCTGCCGGTGTCGAACCTGACGAACCTGCTCGCGTTCACCGCCACCGGCGTGTCGTTCCTGCGCTTCACCGCCCTGATGGCCGTGCCGTGGGCGCTCGCGGTCGCGGTCGAGTACGCGGCGCTGCGCCGGTTCTTCGCCGCCGACCTGACCGCGCCGCCCGAACCCGGCACGGCTCCCCCGCCCGCGCGCGAGGTGCCGGTGTTCGTGCTGGTGGTGCTGGGGCTGACCCTGGTCGGCTTCCTGGTGGCGTCGCTGCTGGGCGTCGACCCGGCGTGGGTGGCGTTCGGGGGCGCGGTGGTCCTCGCCGTGCGCGCCCTGCGCCGCCGGCACACCACCCCGGCCGCCCTGGTCGGCGCGGCGGGCCTGCCGTTCCTGGCGTTCGTGCTCGCCCTGGGCGTCGTCGTGCGGGCCGTGGTCGACAACGGCCTGGCCGGGGCGCTGGCGCACGCCGTGCCCACCGGCCCGTCGCTCGCGGCCCTGCTCGGCGCGGCCGCCGTCGCCGCCGTGCTGGCGAACCTGATCAACAACCTGCCCGCGGTCCTGGTGCTGCTCCCCCTCGCGGCGGCCGGCGGCACCCCGACCGTGCTGGCCGTGCTGATCGGCGTCAACCTGGGGCCGAACCTGACCTACGTGGGCTCGCTGGCCACCCTGCTGTGGCGGCGCGTCCTGCACCACCACGACACCCCCACCGACCTGGGCGAGTTCACCAGGCTGGGCCTGCTCACCGTGCCCGCCTCGCTGGTGCTGTCGGTGACGGGGCTGTGGGCGGTGCTCGCGCTCACCGGGTGACGCGCAGCTCGGCGCCCTCCGCCTCGACCCGCACGCCGTCCACCGACACGGCCCACCGGGACGGGGCCGGGTCGGCGTGGACCACCACCGACGAGGCGTGGCGGTCCACCCGGAAGGTCGTGCCGCCCACCACCACCTCGCGCGAGCCCTCGGACAGCTCGTACAGGTGCAGGGTGACGCCCTCCGCGTAGTCGTAGTCCGGCCGGTCGTCGACCGCGCCCACCGGCAGCACGGTGTCCGGCCGCACCAGCAGCGGGACGGTGCGGAAGTCGCAGCGGTCGCGGACCCAGCGGGGGCCGTGCACGACCTCCCCGGTGAGCAGGTGCGTCCACGCGCCCCCCGGCACGTAGTAGGTGACATCGCCCTCGTCGGAGAACACCGGCGCGACCAGCAGGGAGTCGCCGAGCAGGTACTGGCGCTCCAGGTGCGTGCACGCCGGGTCGTCGGGGAACTCCAGGACCATCGCGCGCATCACCGGCACGCCCTCGTCGCACGCCTGCCGCGCCGCCCGGTCCAGGTACGGCATCAGGCGCAGCTTCAGCTTCGTGAACAGCCGCAGCACCTCCACCGACTCCTCGTCGAACAGCCACGGCACCCGGTAGGACGAGCTGCCGTGCAGCCTGCTGTGCGAGGACAGCAGGCCGAAGGCGATCCACCGCTTGAACAGCGCCGGCGACGGCAGGCCCTCGAAGCCGCCGATGTCGTGGCTCCAGAACCCGAAGCCCGACACGCCCAGCGACAGGCCACCGCGCAGGCTCTCCGCCATCGACTCGTAGGTGGACTCGCAGTCGCCGCCCCAGTGCACGGGGAACTGCTGCGACCCCGCCGTGGCCGACCGGGCGAACACCACGGCGTCGCCGTCGCCGCGCCGCGCGCGCAGCACGTCGAACACCGTGCGGTTGTAGAGGTACGTGTAGTGGTTGTGCATCCGCCCGGGGTCCGAGCCGTCGTGGTGGACGACGTCGGTGGGCACGCGTTCGCCGAAGTCGGTCTTGAAGCAGTCGACGCCCTGGGCCAGCAGGGCGTCCAGCTTCGCCGCGTACCAGTCGCGGGCCGCCGGGCTCGTGAAGTCCACCAGCGCCATGCCGGGCTGCCAGAGGTCCCACTGCCACACGTCGCCGTCGGGCCGGCGCAGCAGGTGGCCGTGCTCCTTCCCCTCGGCGAACAGCGGCGAGCGCTGCGCGACGTACGGGTTGATCCACAGCGAGACGCGCAGGCCGCGGGCGTGCAGCCGGTCGAGCATCCCGACCGGGTCGGGGAACACGCGCGGGTCCCACTCGAAGTCGCACCAGCGGTGCTCGCGCATCCAGAAGCAGTCGAAGTGGAAGACGCTGAGCGGCAGGTCGCGCTCGGCCATCCCGTCGAGGAACCCGGTCACCGTCCCCTCGTCGTAGGAGGTGGTGAACGACGTCGACAGCCACAGCCCGAACGACCACGCGGGCGGCAGCGCGGGACGGCCGGTCAGCGCGGTGTACCGGCGCAGGACCTCGCGCGGCGTGGGTCCGTGGACGACGAAGTACTCCAGCGCCTGCCCCTCGACGCTGAACTGGACCTTGCCCACCGCCTCCGAGCCGACCTCGAACGACACGTGCCCGGGGTGGTTCACGAACACGCCGTACCCGGCGTTGGTCAGGTAGAACGGCACGTTCTTGTACGCCTGCTCGCTGCTGGTGCCGCCGTCGGCGTTCCACACGTCGACGGTCTGGCCGTTGCGCACGAGCGGCCCGAACCGCTCCCCCAGCCCGTACACGACGTCGCCGACGCCCAGGTCGAGCTGCTCGCGGACGTGGTGCACGCCGTCCACGGTCATCAGGCCGATGCCCTTGGCCCCGCTGCCGGTCAGCAGCCGCCCGCCCGCGCTGAACTCGACGCGCCACCCGTCGTCCCGGCGCACGCGCAGCGACAGCCCGCCGGACACCACGGTCAGGCCGGTGTCGTCGTCCACCACCTTGGGCTCGTGCGCCGGGTCCGCCGCCAGGGCGAAGTGCGGCCCGGGGTCCTCGCCGCCGGTGAAGTGCTCGATCCGCACGCCGATCACGTCGGGCATCGGCGAGGTCACGCGCAGGGTCACCACCGGCCCGGTGAGGGTGTCGCCCCGGTGCCTGATCGGCCTGGTCGGCGCGTGCACGACGACCTCGCCGTCACCGGTCTCGACCTCGCGCACCTGCGCCGGGTGCGCCGCCTCGACGCCCGCCCGCAGCAGCCAGTACCCGTCGCTGAACCTCATTTGACCGCTCCCGCCGTGGTGCCGCGGGTCAGCGCCCGCTGGAAGACCAGGAAGAACACGACGGCCGGGACCAGGCCGAGCAGCGCCGACGCGCTGGTGGCGGTCGCGTCCATCATCCGCTGCCCCTGCAGGACGCCCAGCGCCACCGGCACGGTCTGGTTCTCGTTGGAGATCAGCAGCACCAGCGGCAGGAAGAACTCGTTCCACGTCCAGATGAAGAAGAACACGAACAGCACGCCCAGGGTCGGCCTGCTGACCGGCACCACGACCCGCACCAGCACCTGCCACTTGCCCGCGCCGTCGATCCGGGCGGCCTCCAGCAGCTCGCGCGGGAACCCGCCCAGCGTCGAGGTGAGCAGGTAGGTGCCGAACGCGGCCTGGATGACGGTGAAGACGACGACCACGGCCGTCTTGGTGTCGTACAGGCCGACCTGGTTGGTCAGGAAGTACAGCGGGTAGACCAGGGCCTCCTGCGGCAGGGTGTTCGCGAGCAGGAACAGCACCAGGACCGACAGCCTGCCGCGCACCCGCCCGATGCCCAGCGCGTAGGCGTTGAGGACGGACACCACGACCGCCAGCACGGCGACGGACCCGCTGATCACGACGCTGTTGAGCAGCTTCTCGCCGAAGTCGACGCGGTCCCAGAAGGCGATGATCCCGTCGAGCGTCACGGTCCCGGGCAGGCTGAGGGGACCGCCGGTGGAGTAGTCCTCGGGCGTCTTGACCGCGTTCAGCACGACCAGGGCGAACGGCGCGAGCACCGCGGCGGCCAGCAGCACGACGGACCACAGCACGACGTGCCGCCCCACCGCCCGCGCCACCCCTCCCCGGGCCACCGGAGCCCGTGCCACCGGAACCCGGGCCACCGGAGCCCGCCCCATCAGCGCTCACCCCGGTCCTGCACGCGCAGGAACACGGCCGTGAGCACCAGCACCAGCGCGGTCAGCACGGTCGCGATCGCCGCGCCGTAGCCCACGCGGGTCTTCTCGAAGAAGTTCTGGAACGAGTAGTACGCCGGGACGTTCGTCGCGCCGCCCGGACCGCCCCGGGTGAGCACGTAGATCGGGGCGAACACCTTGAGCGCGGCGATCGTGCAGGTCAGCAGGACCACGAACACCTCAGGGCGCAGCTGCGGCACGGTGACGTGCCGGAACCGGTCCCACCAGGACGCGCCGTCCAGCTCGGCGGCCTCGTGCAGCGACGGGTCGATCCGCCGCATCCCGGCCATGAACACGACCAGCGGGTAGCCGAGCTGGACCCACACCAGCACGCCCATCACCGTCCACAGCGCCAGGTCGGGGTCGCCGAGCCAGTTGCCCGCCAGCCCGCCGAGGCCGAGCGCGCGCAGCACCTCGTTGAGCGCGCCGTCCGCCGGGGCCAGCACCCAGCCCCACACGATCCCGGCGACCGCGAAGGGCAGCACCTGCGGCAGGTAGAGGCACGCCCGCAGCACGGTCGCCGCCCGGTCGCCGAACCGCGTCGCGATGTGGTCGAACAGGACCGAGGCGAGGACCAGGCCGATCGCCGTGGGCACGATCGCCATCGCGACGACCAGCCCGACGTTGTGCCGGAACGACGCCCAGAACGCGCCGTCCGACACGAGCCGCCGGTAGTTGTCGACGCCCACCCACTCCGGCGCGCCGACGCCGGACCACTCGGTGAAACTGATGCCGACGTTCATGCCGAACGGCACCAGCACCACCGCCACCAGCAGCAGCGCTCCGGGCAGGAGGAACAGCAGGTAGGACCCTCGGTCTCGGACAGCCCCGGGGAGCGGGCTCATTTCCCGACGCTCGCCAGGTTCTCCTTGTAGTAATCGGCCAACTCGGTCAGCACCTCGTGCGGTCCGAGCTGCCCGGTGATCAGCTTCTGCACGGACGAGACCTGCACGTCGTAGAAGCCGGGCGCGGGCCAGTCCGGGTAGTACGCCAGCCGGTCGCCGGTGCTCAGCTCGCGGAAGCCGTCGGCCAGCGCCTGCGTTCCCGGGTCGGTCGCGGGCGCGTCGCCGGGGGCGAGGGCCACGCCGCCCGCCTCGCGCAGCGCGTCCTGCACCTCGGTCGACAGGGTGATGTCGATGAAGTCGTAGGCGAGCTTCTTGTTCCGCGCGCCCTTCGGCACGACCCACAGGTTGCCGCTGGAGCCCGAGGTCATCCCCGGCCACGCGGTGGTCCCCCACCGGAAGTCCTTCACCTGGGAGCGCACGCGGCCGTACCACCAACTCCCGCTGATCATGATCGGGTGCTTGCCCTGCATGAACGCCAGGCCCATGTCCTCGGCCTTCAGCCCGGCGGAGTCCTTGTCGACGTACCCCTCGCGCAGCCACTTCGCGAACGTCTCCGCGCCGTGCACCCACGCCTTGTCGTGGAAGTTCACGTCGCCGGTGTAGCGCTGGTACCGGTCGACCCAGTCGCGGTCGGCCTGGGTCAGCGCCAGCTGGTAGAAGACCTGGTGCGCCGGGTACTCCGCGCCGCCCAGGGCCAGTGGCGTGATGCCCGCGGCGACGAACCGCGCCATCGCGGCGGTCAGCTCGTCCAGCGTGGTGGGCACCGGGACGCCGTGCTGCTCGAACAGGTCCCGGTTGTAGTAGACCAGCACGTACTCGGCGTAGTTCGGCACGCCGAACCACTTGCCCGAGCCCATCACGCCGCGCTCGTCGTAGCGGGCGGTGGTGTCGACGCCGGGGCCGACCCGGCGGTCCCAGCCCCGGGCGGTGACCTCGGCGCTCAGGTCGGTCAGCAGGCCCTGCTTCGACAGCAGACCGGCGGTCGCGTTGCCCTTGTTGTACTCCAGCACGTCGGGCGCGTCCTTCGAGCCCATGACCATCGGCGCGGTCTTCTGGACCTGCTCGAAGCCCTTCTCCTCGAACCGCACCTCGACGCCGGGGTGCGACGCCTCGAACAGCTCGATCGCCTTGGCCCAGGCCACGCCCATGGCGCTGTCGGGCCCCTCGTAGTGCCAGAGGACGAGGCTCTTGCCGTCCTCTGCCTCCTCCGCGCCGCCGCACCCGGCCACGGCCATCAGCGCGGCGACCGCGGCCACCAGGATTCGTCGGGTCATCGGCGTCCCTCCACAGAGGACAGGCACGGGGCGTCGTCGGGGCGTCCCGTGATCGACCATAGGGCGCGGATCGGTCCGGGCACAACGGTGATCGCGCGCCGACACCGTTGCGCCGGAACGGGAGTGCACCGCTTCAGCCCTTGCGTTCGACAGTCGTTCGATGCTGGGGCCGCCTACGGGAAAGCGCTTTCCGAAGCACGGGCGGGAGCCGAGCCGATCGGTGACGCGCTACCGCCGGAGCGGGTGGACCGCCGAGGAGGGACCGGGCGCGAGGGGACCCCGGGCACGGGAGGATCGGGCACGGGAGGATCGGGCGTGGGGGTCAGGGCTTGTCCTTGCCCTTCTTGCCGTGCTCCTCCGGTCCGCCGCCGTGCTTCCGCCCCGGTCCGCCGTGCGCCTCCACGGGCGCGGGCGGCTGGGCGGGGGCCTGCACCTCGACCGGCACCGGCACGGTCACGGTCACCGTGTCCACGACCTGCTCGACCCGCTCCACGGTCTCCACCCGGTCCGCGGCACCGACCGGCTCTGCCTGCCGCTGGGAGCTGCCGCGCGGCGGCTCGGCGCCGGGGTCGACGGTGCCGGTGGACGACCAGGCGAACCCGATCGCGCCCACCACGGCCAGCAGCCCGGCCGCCGCGAAGAGCGCGCCGCGCGGGCGGTCCACCGGCACCGGTTCGCCGTCCACCAGCACCCGCGCGCACCACGCCGCGGACGGCCGCGCGTCGGGGTCGGTCGCCGTCATCCGGCGCAGCAGCGCGGCCAGGTCCCCGGGGAGGTCGTCCGGGACGCGCGGCGGGCGGTGCAGCCGCGCCACCGCGGCCTCCACGTCGCCGCCCTCGTACTCGCGGCGCCCGGTCAGGCACTCCAGCAGCACCAGGCCCAGCGCGTAGACGTCGGCCGCCGGGCCGACCTCGTGGCCGCGCACCTGCTCGGGCGCGAGGTAGGCGGCGGTGCCGACGACCTGGTCGGCGCGGGTCAGGCGGGTCGAGTCGACCAGCCGCGCCAGCCCGAAGTCGGCGAGGAACGCGGTGCCGTCGCGGTCGAGCAGCACGTTCGACGGTTTCACGTCCCGGTGCACGACGCCGTGTCCGTGCACGTGGTCGAGCGCGTCGGCCAGCCGCGCGCCGAGCTCCCGCACCTCGTCGGCGTCGAGCGGCCCCTCCTCGACGCGGTCGCGCAGCGTGCCGCCCTCGACGAGCCGCAGCACCACGAACGCCCGGCCGTCGTCGTGCCCGGCGTCGTGCACCTCGACCAGCGCGGGGTGGGACAGGCCGGCGAGCGTGGTCACCTCGACGTCGAAGCGCCGACCGGCGGCGAGGTCCTCCCCCGGTCGGAACACCTTGACGGCGACCGGGCGCGCCAGGCGCACGTCCCAGGCGCGGTGCACGTCGGCCACGCCCCCGGTGCCGAGCAGCCCGTCGACGCGGTAGCGGCCGGCCAGCAGGTGCGCCACGGGCACCCCTCTCCTGTGGAACGTGCGGGACCACCGGGTGCCCCCCGACCGGGTGACGCAAACGGGTACCGCTACCCGGCCGACCCGCAGACGATCTCGGCCCACACGGACTTGCCGCCCCCGTCGTGCTTCCGCACACCCCACTCCGCGGCGATCTGGGCCACGATCACCATGCCCCGCCCGCGGTGGCTGCCCAGCCTGGACCGCCCCACCCGGACCCGCCCGCGCCCGCCGTCGTAGACCTCGACCCTGATGCGGCACGGGTCGTGCGTGCGGTGCAGCGCGACCCGGCGCGGCGGGCCACCGTGGTCGTAGGCGTTGGTGACCAGCTCGGTCACCACGAGGACGCAGTCGGTCACGTCGTCGTCCCCCAGGTCCGCGAGCGCCTCACCGGCCCAGCGCCGCACCGCCACCAGCGGTGGCACGTCGTCGGCGAGGTCCAGCGACAGGGTTCTCGCCCCGACCTCACCCTCTTCTGCGACGGTCACACCGATCACGCCCCCTCATGCCGAAGACGTGTAGTCGATACCCCGCGGGTGGCTGGACCAATCCACCCGGCGGGGTCGACGCGGCTCGTGCTCAGCCCTCCGCGTGGCGGGCGTCGTCCACGAACCGCTCGGCGAGGTCCCGCAGCTTCAGGTTCTCCCGCTGCGAGCGCTCCACCAGCAGGTCGAACGCCCGCTGGGCGTCGACCCGGTGGACGGCCATCACGATGCCCTTGGCCTGGTCGATCACGGCGCGCGAGGTGAGCGCGCTCTGGAGCTGCTCGGTCTGCCGCCTGGCCAGGAGGTAGCGGCGGGCGTTGCGCAGCGCCGCCTCGGACGCGGTCGTGTACAGCTCCAGCAGGGCCGCGTCGAGCTCGCGGAACCCGTGCGTCCGCTCGCTGTAGAGGTTCAGCGAACCCTGGTACTCGTCCTCCAGGACCAGCGGCGCGGACAGGTAGCTCGCCACCCCCAGCCCGTCGGCCGCCGCCGCGAACTCCGGCCACCGCTCGTGCACCTCCGCCACCGCCACCCGCTGCACGACGTGCGTCCGCGCGGCCTCCAGGCACGGGCCCTCGCCGGCCCGGTACTGCGCCAGGTCCACCCGGGCGGCCCGCTCGCCGGTCAGCGCCACCGTCGCGGGCTCGCCGCCGCGCAGCACCGTGACGCTCGCCATGTCGGCGCCGGGTATCGCGGCCACGACCTGCCGGCACACCCGATCCATGATCACCGCCAGGTCCTCCTCCTCGTCGAGGACCCTCGACAGCTCGTTCAACGCGGTGGTCACGTCGTCGAGCCGACGCAGCACCCCCGAGATCGCGGCATCCGCCGGACCCTCACCCACCTGACCGCCTCCTCGCGCCATGTCTCCTCGACAAGGGCATGACAGGATTTTGACCGACCGCGAGCCGGCTCGCACGACCCCGCGCCGCGGGCGGGCCGTCGCCGGGGGGACGACGTCGGGTCACGGGGTGGGCAGGCTCCCCGCGTGCGCGCCGCTCAGGCCGTCCAGGCAGATGCGGAGCTGGCGCCGCCACGCGCCGGGGAAGCGCTCCGCCGTCATCTGCACGACCAGGGTCAGCGAGGACAGCAGGAGCGTGAGGTCGCCGGTGGTGACGTCGGGGCGCAGCACGCCGGCCTCCTGGGCGCGGGCGCGCAGGTCGTCGACGACCGGGTTGAGCAGGCGCGTGCAGTCCGGCGCGGGACCGCGCCACGTGCCGCTGTAGGACTCGACGACGGCCCGGTGGCGGCCCTGGTTGGCCAACGCCTGCTCGAAGAAGCCCTCCAGGGCGGCCCGGGGGTCGTCGGTGTCGGCGGCGGCCTTCCTGGCGGCGCACGCCCACGCGGTGAACTCGCGGTCGAGGATCGTGCCCAGCAGGTCGTCCTTGGTCGGGAAGTGGCGGTACAGCGTGCCCATGCCCACGCCGCTGCGCTGGGCGATCTCCCGGACGTCCACGGCGCTGCCCTGCTCGGCGAGGACCTCGGTGGCCGCCTCGATGATCGCGGTGCGGTTGCGCTCGGCGTCCGCGCGCCGACCGCGCCTGGCGGTGGTGGCGTGCTGGTCGGCGGCGGTCACGGCGCTCAGCATACTGTGTCCCAAGTCCTACCGGAGCGGGTGCTCCGGTTGTGTTAGCGTCAGGCGGAGCACGTGCTCCGCTTAGTTCGCACCCACACACCGGAGATCCCGCACATGACCTCGCCCGACGTCGCGCCGCTGTTCCGCCCCTTCGAACTGGGCGCGCTGACGCTGCCCAACCGCGTCGTGATGGCCCCCATGACCCGCCAGCACTCCCCCGGTGGCGTTCCCGGCGAGGACGTGGCCGGCTACTACGCGCGGCGCGCGGCCGGCGGCGTGGGCCTGATCATCACCGAGGGCACCTACGTCGACCACCCCAGCGCCGGCGAGAGCGCCGACGTGCCGCGCTTCCACGGCGAGGAGGCCCTCGCCGGGTGGGCGCGCGTCGCCGAGGCCGTGCACGCCGAGGGCGGCCGGATCATGCCGCAGCTGTGGCACGTCGGCCCCGCCCGCAAGCCGGGCGCGCCGCCCGTGCCGGACGCCCCCGTGCTGACGCCCTCCGGCCTGGCCCTCGACGGCACGCCGCTCGGCGAGGCCGGCCCCGTCCCGACCGAGCAGGACCTGGACGCGGTCGTCGAGGCGTTCGCCGACGCCGCGGCCTCGGCCCAGCGCCTCGGGTTCGACGGCGTCGAGCTGCACGGCGCGCACGGCTACCTCATCGACAGCTTCCTGTGGGCGGGCACGAACCGGCGCACCGACGCCTACGGCGGCGACGCCGTGGCCCGCACCCGCCTCGCGGCCGACGTCGTCACCGCCGTGCGCAAGGCCACCGGCCCGGACTTCCCCGTCGTCCTGCGCCTGTCGCAGTGGAAGCCCACGGACTACGACGCGCGCCTGGCCGCGACGCCGCAGGAGCTGGAGGCGATCCTGGCGCCGCTGGTGGACGCGGGCGTCGACGTCTTCCACGCCTCGACCCGCCGCTACTGGGTGCCCGAGTTCGAGGGCTCGACGCTCAACCTGGCCGGGTGGGTGAAGAAGATCACCGGGCGCCCCGTCATCTCGGTGGGCTCGGTCGGCCTGGACGGCGAGTTCCTGGACACCTTCGCGGGCAGGACGCCGTCGCCCACGGGCATCGACCAGCTGCTGGAGCGGCTCGGCGCGGAGGAGTTCGACCTGATCGCCGTCGGTCGCGCCCTGCTCTCCGACCCGGCGTGGGTCGAGAAGGTCCGCACCGGCCGTGTGGCGGACGTGACCCCGTTCAGCCGCGCGGACCTCGCCCGGCTCACCTGACAACTCGATTGCGGCCGACCCGGCCGGTCACCGACGATGGCCGCCCACACCGACGGACGGGGGAGAGCGGCGCATGGCGGAGCACACGTACCGGGTCATGGTGCGCGGCCGGTTCACCGACCTCGACGAGGCCGGCCGCGCCAGGCTGCTGGCGGCGGCCGACCGGCACGGCGTGCTGACCAACGGGTTCTCCGACGAGGGCGCGCTGGCCTACGACCGGTCGCTGGACTTCTTCAGCTTCCGCGTGCAGCTGCGCGCGGAGGTGGGGACGACCGACCGCGCGGTGTGCGACCGGGGCCTCGCCCTGGCCGCCCGCGCGGTCGAGGCGTACGGCGTGGACTTCCGCGACCTGCGCGCCTCGGCCACCGACGTGGACCTGATCAAGGTCCGCCGGCGGCGCTGACGGGCGGGGCACCGGACCTCCCGGGTGCCCGCCGCAGACGTGCCCGCCGCTCATGCCCGCCGCGGGCCCCGGCGGCGGGTGAGCACGGCGGTGGTCGCGCCCAGCAGCGCGCCGGCGACCACGTCGGTGGGCCAGTGGACGCGGGTGCGGACGCGCGAGTACGCCACCACCGCGGCCACCGGGGCGAGTGCCGCGCCGAGCGGGGGCGACTCCAGGGCCGCGGCGGTGGCGAAGGCCGCGGCCGACGCGGCGTGCGCCGAGGGGAACGCCGACGACGTGGGGTGCTCGTGCAGCGCGGTGCGGGCGGGCATGTCGCCGACCCGCGGGCGGTGGCGGGGGACCAACCGGCCGAGCAGGTGGGCGGCAGTGGTCGTGACGGCGACCGCGAGCACGCCCCGACCCGCCGCGCGCCGCGCCGCACCGGGCCGCAGCGCCAGGCCGGCGGCGATCACCAGCCACAGCACGCTCCCCCGCGCCACCGGGCCCGCCGCGAGCACCACCGGCGACGGACTGCCGAAGGGCAGGAGCACGTCGGTGTGCACGATGTCGGCCTCCGCGCGGGCGGCGCGGTCGACGAGCCGCGTGGGCCGTCCGGGCTGGTCGGTGGGCTTCACCGGCGTCACGCTACGTCGTCCGCGCCGCGTCCGGGGCAGGTCCGGGCGACAGGTTCTCGAACCCGGTGGCATGAGATCCCGCCGGGGTGGGTATTCGGTCGGTGCGGGAGCAGGGCCCGCGAGGGATGGGTGGTCGGCGCCCTGCCGGTGGTGCGGATCGTGGTCGGGGCCACGCTCGGGGGCACCACCGGCAGGGCGCCGACGTTTGCCCCTCCGACGAGGTCGCGCCGGTTCCAGGGGAGGACCACATGATCGAGCTCACCGCCGTCGACGTCCTGGTGGACGGGTTCGGGCGCGTCCGGGAATCGGTCGAACGCGTGCTGGACGGCCTCGACCGCGACCGGTTGGCGCACCGGGTCGACGGCTCGGCCAACTCGATCGCGTGGCTGGTCTGGCACCTCACCCGCGTCCAGGACGACCACGTCGCCGAGGTCGCCGGTGCGGAGCAGGTCTGGACCGCGGGCGGCTGGGCCGGGCGCTTCGACCTGCCGCTGCCGCCCGAGGACACCGGCTACGGGCACAGCGGTGACCAGGTCGCCCTCGTCGTCGCGCCCGCCGACCTGCTGCTGGGCTACCACCGGGCGGTGCACGAGGCCACCACGACCTACCTGCGCGGGGTGACCTCCGCGGAGCTGGGCAAGGTCGTGGACGACTCGTGGGACCCGCCCGTGACCCTGGCGGTGCGGCTGGTCAGCGTGGTCGAGGACGACCTCCAGCACGTCGGCCAGGCCGCGTTCGCGCGCGGCCTGCTGCCCTCCTGACCCCTCCCGCCCCTGCCCGCCTCCTCCTGTTCCGCCCTCGTGCACCGGGACGCGCTCCGGCCGATCGGTCCTGGTGCCGCCTCACCACCTCGGGGTAGACCTGGTGGGTCGATCACCGTTGATCGGGACGAGGGAGGGCACGTGGTGGAAGGCGGAATCGGGCGTCGGACCCTGTTGCGCGGTGCCGGGGCGGTGGCGGGGGTGGCCGCAGCGGCCCCCGGGCTGCTCGGCACGGCCGGCGCGACCGCGGCGACCGGGGCGACGGGTGGTGACCCGGGCACGACACCGTTCGACCTGCACTTCGCCGTGACCCACAAGTACCGGCCGTTCGACCTGATCGCCCCGCGCTTCGTGCAGTACGACAGCGCCCTCTCCCCCGCCCCGCCCGCGGCGGCCGACACGCTGGTCACGACCGGTGCGCGACCCCGCGCCCCGTTCGGCTCGGTGCTGGTGGAGGTGCTGGGCACCGACCCGGGCGGCGTGGTGGTCGCCGGGCTGGCGGGCGGCGGCACGTCGGTGCTGGGCACGGTCGACCCGGCCGCCGGGCGGGCGACGATCGAGGTCACCGCGGGCGGCGCGACCAGGGTGGTCAAGACCGGCGAGGTGCGCGTGACCGGGCCGTTCCGGCTGGCCGTGGTGGTCAACGAGAACGCGGTCACCGTGCTGGTCGACCCCACCGGCACGGGCACGGCGTGGCAGCCGGTGCTGACCGAGCGGGACCGCGTGCGCGCCCTGGTCGACCTGCGCGTCCCCGAAGTCCTGGGTCGGCTGGAGTACGCCTACGGCGGTCGCGGACCGGTGCGCCTGGGCCGGGTGCGGGCGGGCTACTTCGGGCAGGCCGGCGTGCGCGACCCGCACGTGGTGCAGCACGCGGACGGCAGGCCGTTCGTGCGCGACGGCAAGCTGTACCTGACGATGACCAACGCCGGGCTGGGGTTCTTCCAGCAGGCGCACTGGGCGGTGTGGGCGCTCGACCTGGCCGACCCGACGCGCCTGGAGCAGGTGGCGGTGCTGTTCTTCGCCCGCGACGGCGTGGTGCTGGGCGACCACGCGGGCCAGGTCGTCTACGACGACCGGACCGGCCGGTTCATCGTGCTCATGAGTTCGTGGGGCGACTTCGACTTCAAGGGCGTGCACGTCCGGCACGCCACGACGCGGGCCGACGTGCTGTCCGGCGTGCACGTCATCCCCACCGAACGCCTGCCGCTGCCGACGACCGTCAGCTCGTGGGACCCGGCGCTGACCCGCGTGGACGGCCGCTGGCGGCTGGCGTTCGTGGAGAGCGAGGCCCAGCAGCCCGCGTTCGTCTTCCACCCGGCCCTGGCCGCCGGTCCGCGCGGCGCGGACTACGCCGAGTCGCTGGCGCGGGTGGGCGCGGACCTCACCGTCGACCAGACCGAGGGCACGATCATCCAGCGCGTCGGCACGCAGTGGTACGTGTTCGCCAGCGACGGCGACGCCCGCACCTACCCCGTCTACGACCTGTCGATGCGCAAGCTGGGCACGCTCGACGCCCCGTACGGCACCAACATCCCGCACCCGGTGCTGCTGCCCGTGGGCCGCGAGTGGTGGCTGATCACGTTCGACGGCACCCAGTACGCCGAACCGGTGCTGGGCTACGGCGGGCACGGCGACCTGGTCCTGATGCGCGCCCGCACCGACTGACGCCGACGCCCCCCGGCGTCCGCCCACGCCGCGTCCGCCTCACCGCCGCGACCGCATCCCGGTCGCGGCGGTGAGGCGGACGCGAACACGACAGTGGGACGCGCGGACCGGCGGCGACCACCCTCGGTACGACTCGGGTCGGTGCCACCTACTCCGTGCAGGTGCACGTGCATCTGCACGATGGCCGGCGGGTGCATATGGCACTACCCTGCCAGGATGTCGTTCCCGTCCTCGTTATCGCCCGGCCCGGTCGCCGTGTTGCGCGCCGCCGTCGACGACGCCCTCTCCGCCCTCACCACGGCCCCGGCGGACGGCCTCCGCCTCGAAGCGGTGCTCGCCGACTTCGCGGCCACCGTCGCCGACGCCGCGCCCGCCGCCCCCGCGCCGGCCGAACCCGACCCGACCGGCGCGCTGGCCGAGGCGCACCGCATGCTCGCCATCGGCCTCGGGCGCGCCGCCGACGGCGACGTGGCCGCGACCCGCAGGTCCCTGGTCGCCGCGTCCGCCGTGCTCAGCCGGGCGGGCGACGCGTCCGCCGCCTGACCCGCCCCGTCCTGCCACCCCCCGTCCCGCCGCACGCACCCCGCCGCCCACACCCCGCCGCACGCCCGCCGGGACGCCGCCTGATCGGCCGAACGCCCGGTTGTTCGCAAAACGGGTCGCCACGACGGCCGACCGCGGTCATCCTGGGGGGCGGCGCCGGGAGGCGAGGCCGTGCAGGAGGGGCAGGTAGATGTCGTCCACCAGTTCCGCGATCGTCTCGTCGGAGATGGGGGCGCCGCAGGTCATGGACTCGCTGCGGACCAGGTCGAGGGGGACGCGGACCGCCCGGGGCGGCAGCTCGACCTCGGGCAGCTCACCCCTGCCCACGGCCCGCGCGACGATCTTCTCCACCGCCCCCGAGAGGGGCGACTTCGTGGTCAGGCGGTCGCGCAGGACGTCGGCCACCTCCGGGTGGCGGAACGCCTCGCCCATCACGCCCGCGATCATCTCGTTCGTCATCGAGTCCGCCCGGCGGGCGATCATGGTGAACAGCCCGACCAGGTCGCCCCGCAGGTCCCCCGTCTCGGAGACGGTGGGCGACACCGGGACCCGACTGCCCCACGCCGCCAGCACCAGCGCGGCCCGGCTCGGCCAGCGGCGGTAGATGACGGGTTTGCTCGTGCCCGCCCGCGCCGCCACGGCCTCCATCGTCAGTCGGGCGTAGCCGACCTCGGTCAGCTCGGCCCACGCCGCGTCCAGGACGGCGGCCTCCAGCTCGGCTCCGCGACGGCGCGACCTCGGTTCGGGCACCCTGCTCCTTAGATACTTTGCGTTTCTTATCCGACAGGTCTACCGTGCAATCTTAAGACACGATCCGTTTCCTATGGGGGAAGTCCTTGCTCAGCCGCCTGCTCCGCACGCACCTGCGGCCGTACCGGCGAGAACTCTCGATAGTGCTGGCGCTCCAACTCGTCGGCACCGTCGCCTCGCTGTACCTGCCCAGCCTCAACGCCGACATCATCGACTTCGGCATCGCCACCGGCGACACCGACTACATCCTGTCCACCGGTGGGTGGATGCTCGTGGTCAGCCTCGTCCAGATCGCCTGCTCCATCGGGGCCGTCTACTACAGCGCCCGGGTCGCCATGAGCTTCGGCCGCGACGTCCGGGCCGCCGTGTTCCACCGCGTCGGCGCGTTCTCCGCCCGCGAGGTCGCCGCGTTCGGGCCGTCCTCGCTGATCACCCGCACCACCAACGACGTGCAGCAGGTGCAGCTCCTGGTGGTGATGGTGTGCACCATCCTGGTCGCCGCGCCGATCATGTGCGTGGCGGGCATCGTGATGGCGCTGCGCGAGGACGTCGGCCTGTCCTGGCTGCTGCTCGTGTGCGTGCCCGCGCTGGCCGTCTCGATCGGGCTGATCGTGGTGCGGATGGTGCCGCAGTTCCGCCTGATGCAGGAGCGGATCGACGCCGTCAACCGGGTGCTGCGCGAGCAGCTGTCCGGCATCCGCGTGGTGCGCGCGTTCGTCCGCGAGCCCCACGAGAGCGAGCGGTTCTCCGGCGTCAACCACGCGCTCACCGACACCGCGCTGCGGGTCGGCCGGTTGCAGGCGCTGATCTTCCCCGTCGTGATGCTGATCCTGAACGCGTCGAGCGTGGCCGTGCTGTGGTTCGGCGCGTACCGGGTCGACGCGGGGCAGATGCAGGTCGGCGCGCTGACCGCGTTCATCAGCTACCTGGTGCAGATCCTGATGGCGGTCATGATGGCGACGTTCATCTCGATGATGATCCCGCGCGCCGCGGTGAGCGCCGAGCGGATCAACGAGGTGCTCGACACCGACTCGTCCGTGGTGCCGCCGGCGAACCCCGTCGTGGAGCTGCCCCGGCGGGCCCGGGTGGAGTTCGCCGGCGCGGAGTTCCGCTACCCCGGCGCGGCGGACCCGGTGCTGCGCGACGTCTCGTTCACCGCCGAGGCGGGCCGGACGACGGCCGTCATCGGCAGCACGGGAGCGGGCAAGACCACGCTGCTCAGCCTCATCCCCCGGCTGATCGACGTCACCTCCGGCGCGGTGCTGGTCGACGGCGCGGACGTGCGCGAGGTCGACGCCGACGTGCTGTGCTCCCGCATCGGCCTGGTGCCGCAGCGGCCCTACCTGTTCACCGGCACGGTCGCGAGCAACCTGCGCTACGGCAACCCCGACGCCACCGACGAGGAGCTGTGGGCGGCGCTGGAGGTCGCGCAGGCCCGCGACTTCGTGGAGGCCATGCCCGAGGGGCTGGACGCGCCGATCGCCCAGGGCGGCACGAACGTGTCCGGCGGGCAGCGGCAGCGGCTGTCGATCGCGCGGGCGCTGGTCCGCGCCCCCGGCATCTACCTGTTCGACGACGCGTTCTCCGCGCTGGACCTGGCCACCGACGCCAGGCTGCGCGCGGCGCTGCGCCCGCACACGCGCGACGCGGTGGTGATCGTCGTCGCCCAGCGCGTGTCGACGATCATCGACGCGGACCTGATCGTCGTGCTCGACAACGGTTCCGTGGTCGGCACCGGCACCCACCACGAACTGTTGGCGACGTGCCCCACCTACGTGGAGATCGTCGAGTCCCAGCTGACCCCGGAGCAGGCCGCATGAGCACCACGACGAACCGGGCCCCCGCGCGGATGGGCGCGGGCTTCGGCGGCATGGGCATGCCGATGGGCAAGGCCGAGGACTTCACGCCGTCGGCGAAGCGCCTCGTGGGCCGGCTGCGCCCGGAGCGCAACGCGATCGCGGCCGTCGTCGCGCTGGGCGTCACCAGCGTGGCGTTCGCGGTGGCCGGGCCGAAGATCCTGGGCCACGCCACCGACATCATCTTCGAGGGCGTCCTCGGGCGCATCCGCGGCGTGCCGGGCGCCGGCGTCGACTTCACCGCGCTCGCCGCGGTGCTGGGGTGGGTGCTGGCGCTGTACCTGGCCTCGTCGCTGTTCGCCTGGGCGCAGGGCCTCATCCTCAACAACGCGGTGCAGCGGGTGGTCCTGCGGCTGCGCTCCGACGTGGAGGCGAAGCTGCACCGGCTGCCGCTGCGCTACTTCGACGGGCAGCCGCGCGGCGAGACGCTGTCGCGCGTCACCAACGACATCGACAACGTCTCGACCACGTTGCAGCAGACGCTGAGCCAACTGCTGACGTCGCTGCTGACCGTGGTGGGCGTGCTGATCATGATGATCACCATCTCGCCGCTGCTGGCGCTGATCGCGCTGCTGCTGATCCCGGTGTCGGTGGTCGTCACCGGCCGCATCCGCAAGGTCTCGCAGGCGCAGTTCGTGGCGCAGTGGAAGCACACCGGCGCGTTGAACGCGCACATCGAGGAGGCGTTCACCGGCCACCAGCTGGTGAAGGTGTTCGGCAGGCAGCGGGAGTCCGAGGAGGAGTTCCGGCGGCGCAACGACGAGCTGGTGGGCTCGGCGACGAGCGCGCAGTTCATGTCCGGCCTGATCATGCCGGTGATGATGTTCCTGTCGAACATCAGCTACGTCGTCGTCGCGGTGGTCGGCGGGCTGCGGATCACGTCCGGCGCGATGACGCTGGGCGAGGTGCAGGCGTTCATCCAGTACTCCCGGCAGTTCACCCAGCCGCTGACCCAGGTGGCGTCGATGGCGAACCTGATGCAGTCGGGCGTGGCGTCGGCCGAGCGGGTCTTCGAGGTGCTCGACGCGGAGGAGCAGACGCCGGACCCGGTCGACGCGCCGGTGCCCGGGGCGAGCCGCGGCCGGGTGGAGTTCGAGCACGTCGGCTTCTCCTACCGGCCGGACCAGCCGCTGATCGAGGACCTGTCGCTGGTGGCCGAACCGGGCCAGACGGTGGCGATCGTGGGCCCGACCGGCGCGGGCAAGACCACGCTGGTCAACCTCGTGCTGCGGTTCTACGAGCTGGACTCGGGCCGGATCACGCTGGACGGCACGGACATCACCGACCTGCGCCGCTCGGACCTGCGGTCGCGGATCGGCATGGTGCTCCAGGACACCTGGCTGTTCGGCGGCACGATCCGGGACAACATCGCCTACGGCCGCCCGGACGCCTCGGAGGAGGAGGTCCTGGCCGCCGCGCGCGCCACCTACGTGGACCGGTTCGTGCGGACGCTGCCCGACGGGTACGACACGGTGATCGACGAGGAGGGCACGAACGTCAGCGCGGGCGAGAAGCAGCTGCTGACGATCGCGCGCGCCTTCCTGGCCGACCCGTCGCTGCTGATCCTGGACGAGGCGACCTCGTCGGTGGACACCCGCACCGAGTCGCTGGTGCAGCACGCGATGGCGGCGCTGCGGTCGTCGCGGACGAGCTTCGTCATCGCGCACCGGCTGTCCACGATCCGCGACGCCGACCTGATCCTGGTGATGGAGTCGGGCCGCATCGTGGAGCAGGGCACGCACGACGAGCTGCTGGCCGCGGACGGCGCGTACCACCGGCTGTACTCGGCCCAGTTCGCCGCGGCGGGCTGACCGCCGCCGGGCACGGGGGTCCAAGGCCCCCGTGCCCGGCGGTCGCCGCCTCAGCGGGGCGTCAGGTCAACGGAACGCCACCTCAGCGGGTCGTCACCGGGATCGTGACCTCGACCGGGACGTCGCGGCGCGGTCCGGTGTTGGCCACGTCGCGGTAGCCGCCGTCGGCCGTCCGGCGCTGGTAGGAGACGGTGAGCCGGGCCGGGCGGTGGACGGTGGCGGTGACCCGGTCGCCCCGCACGACGACCGTGCCCGCGTCGGCGGGCCGCAGCTCGGCGCGCAGCCGGTTCCGGGGGTCGGCCAGGTCGAACCCGGCCCCGAGGGCGCTCGTCACGCGGACGGTCGTGGTGGCGGAGCCGTCCGGCCCCGCGCGCAGCACCCGGTCGCCGGCCCGGATGCCCAGCGGCCCGACCCCGGACGGCAGCGGTTCGTCCCCGGCGGGGGCGTCGATGTCCAGGACGCCGCCGCCGAGGCTCAGGCGCGAGGTGTAGAGCGCCCGGGCGGCGGTGGTGGAGGGCCGCCCGTGGTGGACGTAGTGCAGCCGCGAGCCGTCCGGCGAGCCGATGACGCTGCCGTGCCCGGTCGAGTACAGCCCTCGCGCGGGGTCCTGGGCCAGCACCGGGTTCGCCGGGCTCTTGCGCCAGGGACCGAGCGGGCCGTCGGCCGTCGCGTAGCCGACGCCGTAGAACTCGTTCTCGTAGTTGTTCGCCGAGTAGGTCAGGTAGTAGCGGGGTCCGCCCCGCTCGTCGACGGTCCTGATCGTGGTCGAGCCCTCCGCCCACCGGCGGTCCTTCTTCGCGCCGCCCGACCTCGCGTGGTCGTGGACGTGCGCGTTCTCCCACTCCTGCTCGTCGGAGCCGTAGTCCAGGACCGGCACGTAGCCGTCCTTGCGGACGCCGGGCGGGTCGTGCGGGGCGCGGTTGGCGTCGCGGTACGCGGGCGCGATCGTCGGCGCGGTGCGGCCGGTGGGGTCGTGCCACCAGTCGTCGGTCAGCTCGACGGCGTAGACGTTCGACTCCTCGACGTACTTGCCGAGGTCCTCGTCCCACACCCAGTTCCGGTAGGCGTTGCGGGAGAAGTACAGGTAGACCCGGCCGTCGGCGTCGAAGAAGACGTTCGGGTCGATGGCGGGGATGTAGGTGCCGAGCGGGGCGGTCCGCCCCTCCTCCAGGGTGGCGGGCGGCTTCTTCTGCTCGGCGTCCATGATCAGGTTCACGTCGTGGTACGCGGGGTCGTACGGGTGGTAGTCCAGCGGCTCCTCGGTGATGTCGCGGAACGGCCCGGCCGGCGAGCGCGACACGGCGACGCCGATCTTGCACGGCTCCTCGAAGTCCGCGTACCGGAAGTGCTCGGCCACGCCGCGGTTCATCCGGGCCGCGTAGAACAGGAAGTACAGGCCGGTCACCGGGTTGTGGTAGACCTCGGGCGCCCAGAACCAGTCGTGCGCCCAGTCGCCGTCCCGCCCGGCGAGCAGCGCGCCGCCGGGCAGCCGCTCCCAGGTGGCGAGGTCGGGCGAGCGGTGCACGGCGAAGTGGTGACCGGGGTCGGCGCCCTCCGTGGAGTAGGCGTAGTAGTAGCCGCTGGGGCGGTCGAACAGCACGAACGGGTCGGCGCCGGGGGTGGCGGCGTCGTTGTGGTAGGTCGCGTCGGTGCCGCGGGCGGGGTGGGCCGAGACCGGCGCGGCCACGAAGGACAGGGCCGCCGTCGCGGCGACGAGCAGGGCTGTGCGTCGCATGTCCCCATCCTGCCGCCGGACGACTCCGGGCGGGTTGTTTGGCGGGGCGGCGAACGGGCACCCGGCACACCATGCCTCGACGAGTATTCCCCCTCATGGACGAATCGGCCCTGGTCCTGACCCGGGGCTACGCCTGGTTGCCCGGTGCGCGCCGGGCCGCCCCGGACGGCATCGCGGAGGCCCGCGTGCTCGGGCAGCACGCGGTGGGCCTGTGCGGGCCGGACGCGGCGCGGTTCTTCTACGACGAGGACCACGTCAGGCGGGAGACCGCGATCCCGGGTCCGGTGCAGAGCACGCTGTTCGGCCACGACGCCGTGCACACCCTCGACGGCGGGGCGCACCGGCGGCGCAAGGCGTTCTTCCTGTCGGTCCTGCCGCACGACCACGCGTCCGACCTGGTGGGGTCGGTGACGTCCGCGTGGGAGCAGGAGGCGGCGTCCTGGGCGCCGGGGCGCGACGTGGTGCTGTTCGACGCGGCCGCGCGCGTGCTCACCAGGGGCGTGTGCCGCTGGGCGGGCGTACCGCTGGCCGACGACGAGGTGGACGGCGTGGCCCGCGACCTGACCGCGATGGTCGACGGTTTCGCCACCCCCGGTCCCCGGCACTGGCGGGCGCGCCGGGCCCGCGACCGCCGCGAGGCGTGGGCGGCCGGCCTGGTGCGGGACGCCCGCGACGGCAGCCGGCCCGCCCGGCCGGGGTCGGCCCTGGACCAGGTCGCCCGGCACCGCGACGAGCACGGCGAACCGCTGCCGCCGCGGGTGGCCGCGGTGGAGCTGCTCAACGTGGTGCGGCCCGCGGTCGCGGTGTGCTGGTTCGTCATGTTCACCGGGCACGCCCTGCACCGGTGGCCCGAGCACCGCGAGCGGCTGCGCGCCGGCGACCCGGACTTCACCCGCGCGTTCGCCCACGAGGTGCGCCGCTTCTACCCCTTCGCGCCCTTCCTGGGCGGGCGCGCGGTGGACGACCTGACCTGGCGGGACCACCGCATCCCGAAGGGGTCGCTGGTGCTGCTCGACGTCTACGGCCAGAACCACGACGCCGACCTGTGGGGCGACCCCTACACCTTCCGGCCGCAGCGGTTCCTCGACCGCTCCCCCGGCCCGTTCGACCTCGTCCCGCAGGGCGGCGGCGACCCCGCGACCGGCCACCGCTGCCCCGGCGAACCCGCGTCGGTCGGCCTGCTCGGCGCGCTGGCCGGGTGCCTGGCCCGGCTCGACCACGAGGTGCCCGGTCAGGACCTGACCATCTCGCTGCGGCGGGTGCCGGCGAAGGTCCGCAGCGGGTTCGTCATCACGCCGGTGTGACGGGACCGCCCCCGCGCGAAGGGCCACCACCCGGAGGTGGTGGCCCTTCGCGCGAACCGTGCGGTTCAGGTGGCGGTGCGGCTCAGCGGCGGGCGCGGGCCGGCAGCGAACGGCGGCCCAGCGTGAAGCCCAGGGCGAGCATGCCGAGGGCCAGGAACAGGTGCAGCCAGTTGTCGGCGGCGTTGACCGGCACGAAGTTGGCCGCGCTGTCGTGCCCGATCAGCAGGCCGTAGAGCCAGAGCAGGGCGTACACGACGCCGCCGATGACCAGGTACTGGTACGCCCCGCGCACCGTGCGGGCGAGGGCGAGGCCGGCGACGCCGAAGGCGACGTGGACGAGGTTGTGCAGGATGGAGACCTGGAACACGCCCAGCAGCATGGCCTCCGAGTGGTGGCTCGCGAACTGGAGCGTGTCGTAGCCGGTGGTCAGTCCGGGGATGAACCCGGCGATCCCGACCAGCAGGAACACCACCCCGACGAGCAGCGCGACCGTCTGCACCGGGGTGCGCGTCGTTGGTTCGGTCCGGGACATGTCGTCCTCCACTGGATCCTGGTGCGGAACTACCTGCTCCGCCGGGCATACCCGGACAGCGGAGAACGAACCGTCACCCGGCCGTGCGGGCGGTCCGCCACCACCCGAGACGCCCCCGCTACGGCATGTGCAGCAACACCGCGGTTACCTGTATGGCACGTCGCCGCCGATCAGTAGCGTCGATCCCGTTGGGGGGCTCCGGCACTTCCGGTCCACCGCCACCGCGGGTCTGCGGCGCCTCCCGACCGCGCGATCCACAGCGCACCACCGGATTCGGGAGGTAACCCGTGTTCAGACCACGAAAGCGCGGTAGGGCCCTGGGAGTCGTCCTGGCGGTCGGGCTCGTCGCCGCGGGGCACGCGCCCGCGGGGGTGGCCGAGCCCGTCCGGGCGGTCCCGGAGCAGTCGGGTGTCCCGCCGCGGACCGTCACCCTGGTCACCGGCGACCAGGTCGTGGTGACCGGCGCGGCGGTCGGGGCGTTCCGGCCCGGCCCCGGCCGCGAGGCGATGACCTTCCACTCCTCGTACCGGGACGGGCGGCTGCACGTCGTCCCCGAGGACGCGGTGAGGGGCATCGCGGCGGGCCGGCTCGACCCGCGGTTGTTCGACGTCACCGGGTTGGTCGAGGCCGGCTACGACGACGCCCGCACCGACCACGTGCCGCTCGTCGTCACCGGCACGCCCACCGGCCTGCGGTCCGCCCGGGTGCTGCCCGGCGCGGTGGCCACCCGGACGCCCAAGGCCGACGCCGGCAGCGCGTTCCGCGACCTGCTCGCCGACCCCGGCGTGACCAAGGTGTGGCTCGACGGCCTGCTCCGGCCCACGCTCGACCGCTCCACCGCGCAGATCGGCGCGCCCGCCGCCTGGCGGGCCGGCCTGACCGGCAGGGGCGTGGAGGTCGCCGTGCTCGACGGCGGCGTGGACGGCGACCACCCGGACCTGGCGGGCCGGGAGGTCGCCGAGCGCAACTTCACCGACGAACCCGACGCCACCGACCGCGACGGCCACGGCACGCACGTCGCCGCCACCATCGCCAGCGGTGACCGCGGGTACCGGGGCGTCGCGCCCGGCGCGCGCATCCTCGACGGCAAGGTGTGCTCGAACGGCGGTTGCCCCGAGTCCTGGGTCATGGCCGGGATGCAGTGGGCCGTCGACGAGGGCGCCGACATCGTCAACCTGAGCCTCGGCGGCTACGACTCCCCCGGCGTGGACCCGCTGGAGGAGGCGGTCAACCGGCTGTCGGCGGAGACCGGCGCGCTGTTCGTCGTCGCGGCGGGCAACGGCGGGCGGTCGCGGTCGATCGACTCGCCGGGCAGCGCCGACGCCGCGCTCACCGTCGGCGCGGTCCGGCACGACGACGACCTGGCCCACTTCTCCAGCCGCGGTCCCCGCAACGGCGACGGCGCGGTCAAGCCGGACATCACCGCGCCGGGGCTGAACATCGTCGCGGCCAGGGCCGCCGACGCCGTCATCGGCACCCCCGTCGGCCGGCGGCACCTGGCCCTGTCCGGCACCTCCATGGCGACGCCGCACGTCGCGGGCGCGGCGGCGCTGCTCGCCCAGCAGCACCCCGACTGGACCGGCGCGCGGCTCAAGGCCGTCCTGATGGCCTCCGCCACGCCGAACCCGGCGCTGGGCGTGTTCGAGCAGGGCGCGGGCCGGGTGGACGTGGCGCGCGCGCTCACCGCCACCGTGGGCGCCGAGCCGGTGAGCCTGGCGTTCGCCGAGCAGGCGTGGCCGCACCACGACGACACCCCGGTCACCAGGACCGTGACCTACCGCAACAGCGGGCCGCTGCCGGTCACCTTCGACCTGACCGCCGAGCTGCGCGGACCGGGCGGCCGACCCGCGCCCGCGGGCCTGCTCACCGCCGACCCGGCCCGCGTCACGGTGCCCGCCGGCGGCACGGCCGACGTGGCGGTCACCGCGGACACCAGGGTCGCCGGACCCGACGGCGTCTACTCCGGCGTCCTGGCCGGCGGGCCCACGCGCACCCCGGTCAGCCTCGCCCGCGAGGTCGAGAGCTACGACATCGCGGTCGAGCACCTCGACGCCGACGGCAAGGCCGCCCCCGACCACACCACCGCGCTGGTGGGCATGGACAACGACGTCTACACCAACCTGTACGGCGTCGACGGCACCGCCACCACGCGCGTGCCCAAGGGCGAGTACCTGGCGCGCTCGGTCGTGCGCACCGGAGACCGGGTCGCGGTGATCGCCCGGCCGACGCTGACCGTGGACGCCGCAAGCACCCGGTTCACCTTCGACGCCCGGGTGGCCGAACCGATCGAGGTCACCCCGCCCGAGGCCGGCACCACCGCGATGATCGGCGACGTCAACGTCTCCAGGCTGCTCAACGGCAGGCGCGTCGTGCTCAACACGGCGTTCCTCTCCGGCTTCACGAACATGTCGCTCGGCCACGACGGCCCGACGCTGCCCGCGGAGGAGCTGAACGTCTCGGTTGGCGCCCAGTTCCGGGGCGCGCCGGTGGACGGGACACCGGTGCACTACCGGTTCCGCTGGTTCGAGCGGGGCGCGGTGCCCACCGGGTTCACCCGTGCCCCGACGAGGGCGGAGCTGACCGAGGTGCGGACGGACTTCGCGCCCGGCCCGGCCGACCGCACGCACCTGCACAGCGGCAGCGCCAACCCGCCGGACGGCTCGGGCGGCTGGTCGGTGCTGCTGCCCGTGCCCGCGGGCGGCGCGGTGGTGGACCTCGTCACGGCCGACCGGATGACCTGGGACTGGTCGTACCTGCGGCAGTCCCCCGACTACCGGACCGAGGCCGACTACTCCGCGTTCGACCGCACCTACGAGGTGGGCGGCCAGCACGAGGAGCGCTTCCTGTTCCCGGTGCTGGGCCCCGGCCTGTCCGGCTACTCGGCCAACTACCTGAGCCTGCACGAGGACCGGTTGACGGCGCAGGTGCCGCTGGTGAACGACCGCGATGGCAACCTGGGCCGGTCGGCCAACCAGACGGCGCGCACCTCGCTGTACCGCGACGGTCGCCTGGTCGGACTGGTCCGCGACCAGTGGGGCGAGTTCAGCGTGGAAGCGGGGGAAGCCCGCTACCGGGTGGAGCACGACGTGGTCCGCGACCCCGCGGCCTACGAGCTGAGCACGCGCATCAGCGGCGCGTGGACGTTCCGGGCGGACGTCCTCCCCGACGGGCAGGGCCGCCGCCTGCCGATGTCGGTGGTGCGCTTCACCCCCGAGCTGGACGACGCGGGCGGCACCCCCGCCGGCCGCCTGCTGCGCGTGCCGCTGACCGTGGAGCAGCAGGAGGGCGCCGACAACGCCGAGGTGGACCGGGTCCGGGTCGACGTGTCGTTCGACGACGGCAAGACCTGGCGGCGGGTGCCCGTGGCCGGCGGCGCGGCCCTGGTGCGGCACCCGGACGCGGCCGGCTACGCCTCGCTGCGGGCCTCCGGCTCCGACCGCGACGGCAACACGTTCGAGCACACCGTGATCCGCGCGTACGGGATC